>DHLZ01000285.1 GCA_002405515.1 Planctomycetaceae bacterium UBA4655 | reverse complement strand
GTGGTCGCAAGCCCCGAGGGGCCGTCGAGACTGGACGGCTCGACGCCATAGCGAGCCTGCAGGCCGTCGAGGGTGATCAGCGGCATGGCTGCCGCACGGGATTCGGCAGGTCCCGCACACGTTCCTGTCCCGGGAGTGCCCGCCACCACCGACGGGCCGACCGCGAGCCACCCCCACACGGTCACGAGCAAGAAGGCCTTGGCCGGAACCAGGAGCGGCCGTGCCCGGTGTGGAGTTTCAGCGCCGCCGAAACCTGTGGGGCCTTGTTTTCTGCCGCGTGTCGGATGGCGATCCCTTGCGAACCACATGACCTCTCCGAAACTCGGTGCGGTCCTCCGCTCCAACGCGGTGCGGACTGATTTCCCGTCGGTACTCCCGTTCCGACTTGGGGCCCGTGTCGCTCCCCGCAGACAGCGTCCCGAAATAAGGGTCGGGAAACTGCCAGTCGTTCTGCCCCCAGGCGACTGCAGGCAACGCGGATCCGAAGGCGATGACGGCGATCCGAACCAGACGTTCGATATGGCGAACCACCCGGTCAGCCCAGCAGGATGACCGCGATCGACAGGATCGCCGCGCCGACGCCGACGGGAATCGAGAAAAACGTACGGGAGTCTCGTTGCTCCGGCAGCGAACTCCTCCGCTGCTCCTGGGGCATGCCCAGAAGCCGCTCGAGGCTCCGGAAAGTAATCGGCTGGGTGACCGTCTGGTCCGCCCCTGCCTCGAGTGCCTGCCACACCGTGGGTTCTCCAGACCCCTCTCCCACCATGGCCACGCTCTTCGGGCCGGCCGATCGCTCCAGGTCGTGCTGCGCCCGCAGCAGTTCGATGAAGTCGAATCCGCTCATGTCGTCAAGATCGGATGCGACGAGCCAAGCGTCCACGCGATGCCGCCTGGCGAGCTTGAGCGCGTCGGCCCCCGAGGAACGGAAGTGGAGGACGAGTTTTCCGGCGCGGGCGCTTGCCGCCAGCGACTTGTAGGAGTCGAACGCGGGATCGACGACGACAACGTGCGGGACCTTGATTTCGGGGACCTTTACGGTCGAGCCGTCCGCACCGGCCGGATGAATTCTCTCGAATGGCGACATGGTCCTACCCCCTCAGGAAAAAATTGCACAGTGCAAAGCGATGGACGAACAACGAGACGAGATCGATCCTCTATGCTTGATGGTCGGCGTCGCGATCATCAGCCATGCGATGAAAGGCAACGCTCGCCGACACCACGGGTTCTGCCGAAGGAGCGTGGCCAGGCTGCCGCAGGGCCTTCACGATGTCGAGCGTGATGGGGCGAACGAGGTATCCGGCGCTTCCGCACGCGAGCGACCGCTGCTCCTCCTCGATGCAGTAGCGATCGGAGACCATGAACACGCCGGCATGGAGTCCGACACCGAGCGCATCGAGCGAAATCCTCGGTCCGTTGAGCAGGGGATCGACCCCGGCCCTCTGAACGTGCTCGAGCAGGATCGGCAACAGATCGAATCCCGACATGTCCGGAAGGTCGGTGTTGACGAGCCAGATGTCGCCCCGGAACCTCCGCGCCAACTTGACCGCCGAGAGGCCGTCGTTGCAGAAATGAAGCCCCACAGCGCCCTCGCTGGCGGCCGCCACGAAGTCTGCGTATCGGTCGAACACGGAATCGACGATGACGATCTCTCGAATGCCGACATCCGCCAATTCCGCCGCACCACCGTCGCAGTTCAAGGTGTCGAGATTATTCATTGTGTGACTCAATGGAAGCTTGATGAATGGAAGCTTGATGAAAAGAAGAGGAAAAGTCGTTTAACTCGATCAAAGGTGTCGCTGGCTCGTTCACACGAGCGAGACAATCGACAGAAAAATCACGATCGGAACCGTGCAAAACAGCAGGTCGGCATTGGTCAGGCTCCACGAGCCGGCCGAGATGAATCCAGTAGCGTCCGTTTTCATGAACTTGTCTCCTGTTGAAAAACCTGGCGAGAGAGACAGATGCACAATCCGTGCCAATCGGTCTCCGCCGTGCGGTCGATCTGGTTTTCGCCGCGAATCCCGACAATCTGTTCCGATGCCGGCCCGAAAAATCGCCGCCGTGGACGCCGGCTGGAGCGAATCGCACCAGGGGGGCTGGGGCGATTCGCTCCAGGGGTTGGTCGCCCGGGACCAGCCGGGGGATCGCGAACGGCTGCCGACAGGCCTTTCAGAAGGGCCACCAACTGGGCAGGATCGGCAAGGCCGGTCGATGACGATCCCGATGCGAGGTGCCGCCGGCCGCGACGGATCTGCTGAATGCTCTGTCGCCGCCGGAAGTCCGGGCCTATGCTCCCGCCTCCTTGGAGCGGCGGAAGCATGCGATCGATAGCGGTGGCGAACCAGAAGGGCGGCGTCGGGAAGACGACCACATCCGTGAACCTGGCCGTGGGGCTGTCCCGGCTGGGGCAGCGGGTCTGCCTCGTCGATCTCGATCCCCAGGCACACGCGACGCTCCACCTCGGCGTGACGGTCGAGCCGGGAAGCATCACCGCGTATGACGTGATCGTCGGGGAGGCGTCGATCGCGGACGCGGTCGTTCCGGCATCCGACGGGCTCGTGGTCGTTCCCTCCCATATCGATCTCTCGGCCGTGGAAATCGGTCTGGCGTCGCGGCCGGGCCGGGAAGCGATCCTCCGCCGCAAGTTCGAGGCCGCGACGGCCCCGGCGTTCGATTGCCTCGTGATCGACTGCCCTCCGTCGCTCGGGCTCTTGTCGCTCAACGCCATGGCGGCCGTGGAGCACGTGCTGCTGCCCCTTCAGCCGCACTTCCTCGCCCTCCACGGGCTGAGCAAGCTGCTCGACACGATTGAATTGGTTTCGGAGCACGTCAATCCGCGTCTGCGACTCCTCGGCGTGGTTCTCTGCATGCACGAGGCCGGAACGCGGTTGGCGGCCGAGGTGGGGCGGGACGTCCGGGCGTTCTTCGACGCGGGGGAGGGGCATCCGTCGTGGCGGCAGGGCAGGCTGTTCGAGTCGCGGATCCGTCGCAATGTCAGGCTGGCCGAGGCACCGAGCTTCGGGCAGTCGATCTTCGACTACGCACCGGATTCACACGGTGCGGAGGACTACGCGGCCCTCGCCCGGGAGCTTTGGGCGATCATCGCGGGCCAAGCCGCCGAAGAGCCAACGGCCCGGCGGGTGGCCTGACCGCTCTTCGTGCCGCCGCGCCGATCGGGTAAAACAGCGTCATGGGTTTTTCGAAGCATTCCCAGCCGGATGTCGCCACGCGGTTGCTCGGCCCTGCGGTCGCCGCGGCCTGCTTCGCGTCGATGCTGGGCGTCGCCGGTGCCGCCGAAAGGCAGGCGTATAGACCGCTCGCAGCCGGGGTGCTCACGGAGATCACGCCGGACGACTCCATGGCGGCGATCACCGCGAGGGTCGATGTTCCGGCGACGATCCGGGAGGTGAAGATTCCGAATTGGAAGCCGGAGACCTCACCGCGAGACCGAACCCTGCGGGGGCAGTTCGAGACCTCGGTCGATGGTCGCCCGAACGGGCACGAGGTGAAGCGGGACATCTGGTGCCTCGGCTTCGCGTTCAAGCCGCCGCGATTGATCGACGTGGACGTGCCCGTGGCCGGGCTCAAGATGGCCCGCAGGCGGCTGTGGTACCTCGTCTATCGGGTGAAGAACGAAGGTGTCCTGACGATCGAGATCGACGCCGTCGATTCGTCCCGTCGCGAGCCGAAGCGGGTCGAGCGGCCGATTCGGTTCGTGCCCCTGTTCGTCCTCGAGAGCCGTCAGGCGGTCGCCGAGGCGGAAGGTCTGGCCGCCTACCGCAGCTACGCCGATCGCATCGTCCCCACCGCGATCCCCGAGATCGAGCGGCGCGAGCGGGTGGGGCGGCCGCTGCTCGACACCGCCGCGATGGCGGCCGGCGAGATCGCTCCGGGCGAGGAGAGGTGGGGCGTGGCGATCTGGGAGAACGTCCATCCCGACATACATTTTTTTTCCATCATCGCCTCGGGGCTCACCAACCGATTCCAGGTTCGTCCGTCCGAGGCCGTCGGTGCGGCGCCGAGCCTGGCGATCGAGAGCCTTCGGCTCGACTTCTGGCACCGCGGCGACGATCGCAACCCGGCCGAAGCGGAGATCGGCCTCGGCTACTCGGGTCTCTTCGAACGATCGGCCCTCGGCTCGCGAATCCTCGAGACCGTCGGCCGATTGGGCCGCTCGAAGGCATCGCCAGCGGCAGGGCTGAGGCTGCTCGGGATCTCGTGGAAGGACCTTCTCGAGCCTTCGATCCCGGAGACGGAGGCGATCAGGAGGTCGCGACCGACGAGCCTCGCCCCTCTGGCGACCGTGATCGACGCGATCGTCAAGCTCGACTCCCCGTCCGCCCGTGCGAAGGCGGTGCGAGACCTCTTCGGGGACGCCGGGACCGACGCGTTCCGGGAGGTCGTTCGGGGCGTGATGGCGCCGGCGGAGGGAGGGAGCAGCAAGGATGCGTCCCTCGAGGCGATCGGGGTGTCGAAGGACGCCTTCGACGACGATCCGCTCGGCGGGCTTGCCAAGGTCGTCCGCGGGCTGGACCGGATTCGTGACGTGACGGATCGGGCCGCCGCCGCGAAGTCGCTCTTCGGCACCGCGGCCCTCCGCTTCGACGCCCTCGCGAAGGAGGTGGCGGCGGCACGTGCCGCGGTCATACTCGACGACGTGGGGGTCGATCGGCCATCGGTTTCGGCGCTCGGGCCGCGCCAGGCGTTCGACCGGGTTCGCGAGGCGATCGCGTCCATGCAGGATGCCCAGGGGGGGCCGCTTTCCGAGGAGGCTCGGGCGAGGATTGTCGCGGGAATCTTCGGGGCGGAGGGGCCTGTTCTCTTCGCCGAGGCCACGCGGCGGCACGAGGGAATTGACCACGAGTGGTTTTTCCGGTACGAAATTGACGATTAGAGTCGTCGCCGGCGGGCCCGATCGGCCGCCCGCGATCATGATCGTGAAGTTCTTCAAGCGAACAGGCATCAGCGATGGCACATAAGAAGGGTCAGGGATCCAGCCGCAACGGTCGGGATTCGAACGGACAGCGGCGGGGCGTGAAGAAGTTTGGCGGCGAGGCCGTGCGGGCCGGCAACATCCTGGTCCGTCAGGTGGGCACGAAGTTTCACGCCGGAAAGAACGTCGGCGTCGGGAGCGATTACACGCTCTTCGCCCTGTCGGATGGCGTCGTGTCGTTCGACCGAGAAGGCCGCCGGGTCAGCGTGATCGCGGGCTGATTTTCCCGGAAAGGGCCCCGCTCGGGGCCATTCCCCAGCCGGGGCCGTGCCGTGTTCGTGGACCGCGTGCAGATCGAGGTGGCCGGCGGCAGCGGAGGACGCGGCTGTCTCAGCTTTCGCCGAGAGAAGTACGTTCCGCTCGGCGGGCCGGATGGCGGCGATGGCGGCGACGGCGGCAGCGTCGTGCTGCTTTCGCGATCCGGAGTCGATTCCCTCTCGGCGCTCGCGCACCGTCATCAGTGGCGGGCGGCGGATGGCACGTCCGGGGGCCCCAGCAACTGCCACGGCCGCTCGGCCGGAGATCTCGTCCTCGACGTGCCGCCGGGCACGCTCGTGATCGACGAGGCGACGGGCCTCGTGCTCAAGGATCTCGCGGTGCCGGGCGAGTCGATCGTCGCCGCGAGGGGAGGGCAGGGGGGCAAGGGCAACCTCCACTTCAAGACATCGACCAACCGCGCGCCGCGGGAAACGCAGCCGGGCGAGAAGGGTCAGGTCCGCCGGCTCACGCTCGAACTGAAGGTCATCGCCGACGTGGGGCTCGTCGGCCGGCCCAACGCCGGCAAGAGCACGCTCCTCTCCCGGCTCTCGAAGGCCCGTCCGCAGATCGCCGACTATGCCTTCACGACGAAGACCCCGATCCTGGGCATCGTCGAGCTTTCGCGTGACAAGAGCTTCGTCCTGGCCGACCTGCCCGGGCTCATCGAGGGGGCCCATGCCGGGGCGGGGCTGGGGCATGAGTTTCTGCGGCACGTGGAGCGGGCCGGCATCCTCGTTCACGTCGTGGAGCCCGAGCCCGCCGACGGCACCGATCCGCTCGACAACTACCGGATCATCCGCGACGAACTCGTCCGCTACGATGCCTCGCTCGGCGCGCGGCCTGAGATCGTCGTCACGAGCAAGAGCGAGTTGCCCGGGTCGGCCGAGGCCCGCGAGCGACTCGAGCGGGCGATCGGCCGAGCTGTGATCGCGATCTCGGCGGTCACCGGCGAGGGGCTCGACCGTCTGCTCGCGGCCGTGTCGGAGCAGCTTCGGGAACGCGACGCCGCGCGTGCCAGGGAGGCATTGAGATCGACTCCCGCGACGACGAACTCGGTAAAGACGAACACGTCGACGACGAACGCGGTACGGCCATGAACGATCCTGTCGCTGCTGAACCGATCGACACCGTCGTCGCCGACGTCGGCAACACGCGGATCAAGCTCGCGTTGGTCGCCGACCACGGTCTCGATTCGAGTGGCGGGCGGGTTCGCCTGCCCACGCTTTCGCGTCGGCTTGATCTCGCGAGCCGCGGGTTTCGCTCGGAGAACCTCGTCGAGTGGCTGCGTGCCGCGGCGCCGGGGCCGGCCGTCGTGCTCGTGGCGAGCGTCCATGCGGCGGCGGCAGCCCGGCTCGAGGCGGTGATCGCGGAGCTGTCGGCCACGCGTCGTCACCCGCTCCGCCAGCGAAGGGTCACCCATGCCGAGCTGCCGATCGACGTCCGGCTCGACGAGCCGCATCGCGTCGGCATCGACCGGCTCGCGGGAGCCGCGGCCGCCGCGTTTCTCAAGCGGCCTGGGCAGGCCGCGATCGTGGTCGATTGCGGCACGGCGGTGACGGTGAACATGGTCTCGCCCGACGGCGGCTTTCTCGGCGGCGCGATCCTGCCGGGCCCGGCGGTCATGGCGAGGGCGCTTTCCGACGGCACGAGCCGGCTGCCGGAGCTGGCGGCGATGGAGCTTGCGAGCCCGCCCTCCATGCCGGGGCGATCGACCGCCGAGGCGATCGCGGCGGGAATCGGCTGGGGCATCCGCGGCGCGATCGCGAGGACGGTCGAGGCGGCACGGAGCGGGTTTGCCGGTGCCGCCGGCCGGGAGGCGGCCTGCATCGTCACGGGAGGATTCGCCCCCGCGATCCTCGATTGCCTCCCGGGGGCGGTGCACGTGCCCGATCTCGTCGTCGCCGGCGCCGCGATGGCCGCGAGCACCTTTCGCGGTACACTTCCCCCTCGATGACTTCCCGAGCCACCACGACCGCGTCGAACGGCCCCCCAGGGCGGCAGGGAGGTTCTGCGCGGCAGGGCTCTTCCGCGGGGCAGGATACGGCGAGGGACCGCGCGATCCTCGCCGCGAGAGTCGCCGAGGAGACCCGCGGCGGCGACGTTCGCGTGCTCGACCTCCGCGGCGTGACGCCGATGTTCGACTACTTCGTGGTCGCGACCGGGTCGAGCGGCCGGCAGATCCATGCGATGGCCGACGAGATCAAGCAGGCGATCGCGAAGGAGTTTTCCGACAAGCCGCGAAGCACCGAGGGCTACGAGGAGGGCCGCTGGATCGTGCTCGACTACGGTGACGTCGTCGTGCACCTCTTCGACGCCGAGGCCCGCGAGTTCTGGGACCTCGAGGGCCTCTGGAGCGACGCGAAGCCGGTGGCGACGCAGGCATGAGTCTTCGCGGGGAGTTGCAGGAACGCTTCCGGGCGGCGATCCGCTCCGTCGCCGCCGAGGGTGGGATCGCTCTCGACGACGCCGAGGTTCCCGCGATGGTCGCGCTCGTCCGTGAGGCCGCCGACGCGAAGTTCGGCGACTACTCGGCGACGATGGCGATGCAGCTTGCGAAGCGGGCGAAGAAGCCGCCCCGCGACGTGGCCGCCGCGATCATCCGGCGGCTCGACGTGTCGGATCTCTGCGAGGCCGTCGGGGAGCCGGTGGGCCCGGGGTTCATCAACCTGCGGATTCGCGACGACGTGCTCGCAAGCAAGCTGGCTCTGGCGGCCGCGGGCGGCAGGGTCGGCGTGGAGCCCGTCGCGAATCCTGAGACGATCGTCATCGACTTCAGCTCGCCGAATGTCGCCAAGCCGATGCACGTGGGCCACATCCGCTCGACGGTGATCGGCGACGCGCTCGCCCGCATCCTGAAATTCCGCGGCCACAACACGATCACCGACAACCACCTCGGCGACTGGGGCACCCAGTTCGGGATGATCCTCTGGGGCTGGAAGCGGTGCCGCGACGACGCGGCCTTCGAGGCCGACCCCACGGCCGAGCTCGGCCGGCTCTACCGGCTCGTGCGGAAGGTCGCCGACGCGAAGCCGGAGGAGCTCGCGGCCGATCCGCTCGCCGCGAAGCTCGCCGCCGCGCATCCCGACTGCGGACGCGAGGTGCTCGCGGAGACGGCGAGGCTCCACGAGGGGGATCCGGAAAACGTCGCGCTCTGGAAGCGGTTCATGCCGATCTGCCTGGCGGAGATCGAGCGGGTCTACCGCAGGCTCGGTGTCACGTTCGACCACGTGCTCGGGGAGAGCTTCTACCAGCCTTTGCTCGCGGGCGTGGTCGAGGACCTGCTCGCCCGCGGGATCGCCGAGGAGAGCCGGGGGGCGATCGGGGTTTTTCTCGGCGGGCCCGACAAGCCGCCGATGCTCGTCCGCAAGGCGGACGGCGCCTTTCTCTACGCGACGACCGACCTCGCGACGATCCGCTGGCGGCTCGAGCACTGGAAGCCCGACCGGATCCTCTACGTCGTGGACCACCGACAGAGCCAGCACTTCGACCAGCTCTTCGCGACGGCGAGCAAGGCCGGCTACGGGGTCGCCGCGAGGGATGGCGGCGGGGGAGTCGAGCTCGTCCACGTCGCCTTCGGCACGGTGCTCGGCGAGGATGGCCGGCCGTTCAAGACCCGCGCCGGTGACACGGTCGGCCTCGACGCGCTGCTCGACGAGGGAGTCGCGCGGGCCTACGAGGTCGTGACCGCGGCCGACGTCGAGCGGGGCACCGGCATGTCGGAGGAGGAGCGGCGGCGGATCGCCGAGGCCGTCGGCATCGGCGCGATCAAGTACGCCGATCTCTCGCAGAACCGCACCACCGACTACGTCTTCAGCTTCGACAAGATGCTCGAGCTCAAGGGGAACACGGCGGCCTACATGCAATACGCCGTCGCGCGGGTCGAGGGGATCTTCGCGAAGGGAGGCATCGACCGCGCCGCGGTGCGGCGTGATGCCGGCGGGATCGCCTTCACCGATCCGCGAGAGCGGGCGCTCGCCATGAAGCTCCTGCGGTTCGGCGAGACGCTCGAGGACGTCGAGGCCGACGACCGGCCGAACCTGCTCACCGGCTGGCTCTTCGACGTGGCCGGCGCCTACTCGACCTTCTACGACGCGCTTCCGGTGCTCAAGGCGGAAGGCGCCGAACGCGCCACGCGGCTCGCGCTCTGCGACCTCACGGGGCAGGTTCTCCGCCAGGGCCTCGAGCTTCTGGGCATCCGCGTGCCCGAGCGGATGTAGCCGAGCGGCCGCGGCCG
>DHLZ01000120.1 GCA_002405515.1 Planctomycetaceae bacterium UBA4655 | reverse complement strand
CGCTGCTGGTTCGGGGCCGCCCGCTCACTCGACCGTCACGCTCTTGGCGAGATTGCGTGGCTTGTCGACGTCGCAGCCGCGGAGGACGGCGATGTGGTAGGCGAGCAGTTGGAGCGGGATCGAGGCGACGATCGGCTGCAGGAAATCCGGCGCCTCCGGCACCTCGATCACGTCGTCGGCGAGTCGGGCGATCCGCTCGTCGCCGGGGCTCGCCACGGCGATCACCGGCCCCTTCCTGGCCTTGATCTCCTCGACGTTGAGCATCACCTTGTCGTAGACGGCGCCCTGCGGAATGAGGAACACGCTCGGGGTCGAGCCGTCCACCAGCGCGATCGGGCCGTGCTTCATCTCGGCGGCCGGGTAGCCCTCGGCGTGGATGTAGCTGATCTCCTTGAGCTTGAGCGCCCCCTCGAGAGCCAGAGGGAAGTTGAACTGCCGGCCGAGGTAGAGGAACGTGCTCGCGTTGCGGTATTTCTCCGCGATCCCCCTGATCACGTCTTCGGCGGCAAGGGCCTGCGAGACGAGGTCGGGCAGCCGTTCGAGTGCGTCGATGTAGCCTCGGCCCGCCTCGTAGCTCATGTGCCGAAGCCTGCCGAAGTAGAGGGCCAGCAGCGCCAGCACGACGCACTGGCTCGTGAACGCCTTCGTGCTCGCCACGCCGATTTCCGGTCCGGCGTAGAGGTAGATCCCGCCGTCGGCCTCCTTTGCGATCGTGCTGCCGACGACGTTGCATATCGCGAGCGTGGGATAGCCCTTCCGCTTCGTTTCCCGGAGCGCGGCGAGGGTGTCGGCCGTCTCGCCCGACTGCGTGATCGCGAACAGCAGCGTGCCCTCGTCGAAGGGGGGGTTTCGATAGCGAAGCTCGCTCGCGTACTCGACCTCGACAGGCAGCCTCGCGAACTCCTCGATCAGGTATTCCCCGACGAGCGCCGCGTGCCAGCTCGTGCCGCAGCCGGTGAGCACGATCCTCCGCACCCGCTGGAGCTGCTTGGGCGTGAGATTGAGGCCGCCGAAGACCGCCGTGGCGTCGTCCCGCGAGAGGCGGCCTCGCATCGCCGCCGCGATCGTCTCGGGCTGCTCGTGGATCTCCTTCAGCATGAAGTGCTGGTAGCCGCCCTTCGCCACGTCGCACTCCCGCATGTCGAACGGCTGCACGTCGTGCGCCACGGTGCCGGAGTCGCGGTGGATCACGCGGAGGCTGTCGCCGGTGACCACGGCGAGCTCGTGGTCGGAGAGGTACACGATCCGGTCCGCATGCCCCACCAGGGGGCTCGCGTCGCTCGCCACGAAGTGCTCGCCGTCGGCGACGCCCACGACGAGGGGGCTGCCGAGCCGGGCTGCCACGAGGAGGTCGGGCTGCTCTGCGAACAGCACGAGCAGGCCGTACGTTCCGCGGAGCTGCGGCAGTGCCTCGCGGACGGCGGCGACGCAGGGGGAGTCGGCAGGGTCGTCGACCATCCTGTTGCCCGCGGCGAACGCCCGCTTCAGGCAGCTGTCGATGAGGTGCGCGATGACTTCCGAGTCGGTCTGCGAGCGGAAGACGTATCCCTGCGACTCGAGCATCGTCTTGAGCGTCTGGTAGTTCTCGATGACGCCGTTGTGGACGATGGCGACGCTCGCTCCGGCCGACATCGACGTGTCGCAGGCCGCTTCCGCATCGGCGTCGTCGGGCCCGCAAGGCAGTCCGTGGCCTCCGAGGTGCGGGTGGGCATTGATGTTCGTGGGGGCGCCGTGGGTCGCCCAGCGTGTATGGCCGATGCCGATCGAGCCGTCGGGCTGCACCTCCCGGACGAGTGAGTCGAGCCGGTCGAGCCGTCCAGCCGCCTTGAGCACGCGAATCCCGCCGTCGTCGTCGAGCGTGGCGAGCCCCGCCGAGTCGTAGCCGCGGTATTCCAGCCGCCGCAGCCCCTCGACGATCAGCCCCCCGGCCCGCCTGAAACCGACGTAGCCCACGATACCGCACATGGTGCAGACTCTCTTGCGTTTCGAATGGTCGACCCGAGAATCGCCGATTGACGACGTCGAACGCAGCGTACCAAACCCTTTCAGGCCTGTCAGGGCGACTTCCTCGCCTGATTTACGATCGATCATGAAGCCCCCGCCACCGAAAGACCGCATCGCCATCGTCATTCCCGCCCGGCTTTCCAGCACCAGGCTGCCGAGGAAGATGCTTCTCGCGGAGACCGGCCGACCGCTCATCGAGCACACGTGGCGCTCGGCGAGCCGATCGGGGCTCGCCGGTCGCGTGATCGTGGCGACCGACAGCGACGAGATCGCCGAAGCCGTCCGCCGCTTCGGCGGGGAGTCGGTGATGACGTCGCCGGATGCCCCGAGCGGAACGGCGCGGATCTGCGGAATGCTCGACCGCATCCCGCAGGCGGAGATCATCGTCAACGTTCAGGGAGACGAGCCGGAGATCGATCCCGATGCGATCGATCTCGCCGTCGGGCTGCTCGAGGGCTGCCCGCCCGCCGGCATGGCCACGCTCGTGACGCCGCTGCGAAGCCGGGAAGACCTCGCCGATCCGGCCTGCGTGAAGGCCGTGCTCACGCCGTGGCGGTCGCACGTCGATCCCGCGTGCAGCGGCGTCGAAGGAGCCTGGCGGGCCATCACCTTCAGTCGCGCCGCGGTGCCTTTCGCGAGGGAGTGGCGAGACGAACTGCTCACGGCGGAGCCGCCGCTTTACTGGCAGCACGTCGGGCTCTACGCCTACCGCCGCAGCCTGCTCGAGGGCTGGGAGTCGCTGCCGGAGTCGCGGCTGGCGATCGTCGAGAGCCTCGAGCAGCTCCGGGCGGTCGAGGCGGGCGTCGGCATCGTGGCCGGTGCCGTCGCCTCGCACGCCCGCGGCATCGACACGCAGAAAGACTATGCCGCTTTCGTGGCCCGGGCCGCCTTCGTGGAGCCGGCTGCTACCGCACCGGGACCAGCAGAACGCTCGCGGTCGAGTGGGTGAGCACCGCTTCGGAGGTGCTGCCGATGAGCCACCTCGAGAATGCGTCGGTCGGGGTGCGGCCGAGGATCATAAGGTCGGTCCCGTCGGCCTTGCCGCACTCGAGGATCCGCTCGCCCGGATTGCCCTCGAGCACGATCGGGGCGTGGTCGCGGAACTCGGGGGGGAGCGTCCGCTGGAAATCCGCGAGGCGGGTGCCGATCGCCGCCAGCTCATCGTCGTGTTCCTTCGCCCAGGCCTTCGCGATCGCCGCCGTGTCGGGGTCGCGGGTTCGCTTCTCGAGCCACTCCGGCAGCGGGCCAGCGAGCATCGGCTCCGCGACGCCGACGACCCTGGCCACGGTGCCGGGGGGCCATCGCAGCTGCGCGGCGACGGCGGCGACGGCCTTGGCGCTCGCGGGGTGGTGGCAGGCGAGCACGCGGAAGGGCCGCCCTTCGACGGGCTTGCCCCGGACGACGAGCACGGGCAGCCTGGCGCCATGCACGACGGACCGGGAAACGCTTCCGAGCAGGAGCCGCTCGATCGATCCCAGGCCGCGGGCGCCGATCACGATGAAGTCGGCCTGCCAGCCGTCGGCGGCCTCGAGGATGCCGATGGCCGGCGGCTTCGTGCTCGCGATGACATGCACCTCGGCGACGAAGTCCTTCGGCAGAAGCGACCGCGCCTCCTCGAAGATCGAGTGGGTGAGTTCCTCGACGACGTCACTCGCCCGACCGGCGAGCTTCTTGTGGATGTCGGACGGAGAAAAGTAGATCGCCACCTCGTCGACCGCGGGATGCACCAGTTTCGCGGCCATGCGGACCGCGTCGAACGACGCGGGCGAACCATCGACACCGATCAGCACTTTCATCGCGGACTCCTCGGGACGTGGGACGAGTATCGTATCAGCCGAGCCAGACTTTGGCAGGCTCCCCGGGCACTTCACGGGCGAGTCGCGGCACCGCGTAGCCGGGCAGTTCGTCCCGCATGCGGCGATGCAGGGCGACGGCCCGGCTTTCCGGCACCTCGAAACTCGCCGTGCCGACGACGCGGTCGAGCAGGTGGAGGTAGTACGGCACCACCCCGAGGTCGAGCAGCCGATCGGAGAGGTCGCGGAGCGGCTCGAACCGATCGTTCACGCCCGCGAGCAACACCGACTGGTTGAGAAGGATCGCCCCGGAGGCCGCCAGCCGCGACATCGCCTCGGCCACGGAGCGGTCGAGCTCGGCCGCGTGGTTTGCGTGGATGACGACGACGGACCGCAGCCGGGATTCCGCCAGCCTTCCCACGAGCCGCTCGGTCACCCGCTCCGGCAGCACGACCGGCAGCCGGGTATGGATCCGCAGCCGACGCACGTGGGGGATGTTCTCGAGTCTTCCGATGAGCTCCGAAAGCAGTTCGTCGTCGAGCAGGAGCGGGTCGCCGCCGGAAAGGATCACCTCGTGAAGGTCGTCGCTCGCGGCGATCTCGTCGATGGCCGCGACCATGCCCTGCCGCGTGGCGCCCGATTCCGCGTAGGGGAACTCCCGGCGGAAGCAGTAGCGACAGTTCACGGCGCACCCGCCCGTCGCGAGCACGAGGGCCCTGCCCGCGTACTTCCGCACGAGGCCGGCCGCCGCGAGGCTCGAACGTTCGGCGAGCGGGTCGGCGGTGAACCCGTCCACGACATCCCGCTCCCTCGCCGTCGGCAGCACCTGCCGGAGCAGCGGATCGGCGGGGTCGCCCTTCGTCATCCGCGCGGCGAATCCGCGGGGCACCAGCAGCGGAAAGGAGCCGGCCGCCGCAACGGACTCCTCGGCGACCCGCCGCGGCAGATCGAGCAGCCGGCAGAGCTCGAAGGGATCACGGATCGCGAGGGCAAGCTCGCGTTTCCACGGCTCGTGGGGCGGCGAACCGGCGGCTGAATTGACAGGAGTATCGTCCGACGACACGCTTGTGGGCTCCCCGCTCCCCGGCGCGGGGAACGAACGAACTCGAGAGGAACGGCTCAAGGGATCTAGGGAATCAAACGTGCCATCGTACAACACAAGCGAATTCAAAAAGGGGCTCAAGGTTCAGATCGACGGCGACCCCTACATCATGATCGAGTGCAACTTCGTGAAGCCGGGCAAGGGGCAGGCGCTCTACAAGTGCAAGCTCCGCAACCTGCTCCGGGGGACCGTCCTCGACCGCACCTACAAGAGCGGCGACTCGCTCGAGGCGGCCGACATCACCACGATCGACGCCCAGTTCCTCTACAAGCAGGGGGAGCAGTTCGTCTTCATGGACAACGCGAGTTACGAGCAGTACGAGCTCTCGAAGGAGCAGGTCGACGAGGCATGGAAGTGGATCAAGGAGGGGACGGTCTGCTCGATGCTGCTCTACAACGGCAACCCGATCTCGATGGAGCCGCCGAACCACATGGTGCTCAAGATCGAGTACGCCGAGCCGGCCGTGCGTGGCAACACGGCGACCAACCTCACGAAGCCCGTGAAGCTCGAGACCGGCGCCGAGGTGATCGTGCCGGCGTTCATCGAGCAGGGAGACATGATCAAGGTCGACACGCGGACCGGCGAATACCTGGAACGCGTGAAGGCTTGAGCCGGCGGCCGGCTGTTCCAGCTTGAGCCGGCGGCCGGCTGCAGCCACCTGTCAGTCCCACCACCAGCGGTCGGCGGGAAGGTTCGCTGCCGTCGTGCGGGCCTTCTCGACCGCGGCTCCCTCGTCGGGTAGCAGGCTGGCCGGGTCGAGCGACAGCCGCGGGTGGATCACCACGCCGCCGCCGATCGGCGTGATCAGCCGCGCCCCGCGCCAGACCGCGTTGATCGCGGGCTCCACCTGCTTCGGGGCCGGAAACGTCTCGATCGGATAGGCGGCCTCGTCGCGGAGCGTCGTGGCGGCCCACCGCGTGCGGCCGTAGGCATCGTGCTCCTGGAGATATGCCGCGGCGACGGCGAGGTCGATGAGGTTGCGGAGCTGCCCAAACACCGGGTTCCGGGCGGCGATGTCGGGGTATTTCTTCGTGAAGGCCTGCGTGAAGCCCTCGCTCGCTCGGTCCTGCCGATCGGCCCCCATCCGCTTGCCCCCCGCGAGCACGATCTCCTCGGCCCCGCAGAGCTTGACGCCCCGGCCGACGAGCTCGATCGCGAGGTCGTCGCCGCTCGGCCGCACGCACTTCAGCTCCGGCACGAAATACCATCGCTTCAGCGCGTTGGCGGCGATCGACGACGCGGAGGCGAGGTCGATGAACGTGGCCATCTTCACCGGTGGCGGCTCGAGCCCGATCGCGATGAGCTTCATCCGGTAGTCGGCCTCGACGAGCACCCTTGCGAAGTGCGTTGCGGGCGACACGCCGTGAACGCTGACCACCTGCGGGCCGAGCGATTCCCGCAGCCCGGCGACGATCTGATCGGGTCCGATCTCGGGGTTCACCCGGCCCGTGTCTTTGACGAACCGCTGCATCGCCGCGAGCCCCTGCTCGGTCGGATCGATCGAGCAGCCGAGCACCCGGTCGTTCGGCTGTCCCGGGGGGAACGATCGGATCGCCGTTGCGAGGTCCTCGAGGAGCACCGTCGGGCTTCCGGTCTCGATGCCGGTCGTCCTGCCGAAGCCGTCGGTGACCCAGCCCTCGGCCGGACCCGCGATGACGACCTCGCCGGCCCGATCGCCCTCGGACGGATAGATGAACACGTATCGCACGCGCGTGAGCCCGGCCAGCATTCGCATCGCCTCGGGAACGCCAGCCCCTGCCTTCACCGCCTTGGCGAGTTCCTGCTCGAGCCGCCCGAGCGCCACCTTCCGCAGCGGCGACTTCGCCTTCAGTTCCCCGGGGAGTTCCGCCACCGCCGCCCTCATTCGCTCGGCCGCCAGTCGCCCTCCTTCATCCTGCATGACCCCGATTCGCAGCACCCCCTGTGGGTCGATCAGGACACCCCCCATGCCGCCCATGCCGCCCATGCCACCCATGCCACCTCGTCCCATGCCACCCATCGCACCCATGCCACCCATGCCGCCCATGCCGCCTCGGCCCATGCCGCCCATGCCTCCCATACCGCCGCCCATGCCGCCCATGCCACCCCCGGGCCCGAACTGCATACCGCCGCCGAACTGGCCGTGCGCCAGTCCTGCCGGCACCGCGACCATGGCGACCAGGATGGCCGCCTGAAACAGCAGGCAAGGGAGGCGCGCGTGCCTCGGACCGTGCGGCCGTGGACGGTGTAATTGCGCAAGCGAAGATCGCGGGCAGGCTGACGGACGGCGCATGGTCTGCTCTCCGACGGTTTCTGAACGAAGGCTACGGTTCCCGGGAATGCGGGGCAATCCCAAAAGACCGCCCGCCTGCGGTGCCTTGGGAACGATACCACGGGAACGCCGCGTCGATCGCCCGCAGACGACGCAGATCGCCCCCGCGGCCGCCCATGCGGAATCCCGAGCGGCAGAATTGATCAGCCCGTGAACGCGGGGGCACCGAACGAGGCCCTCGATTTCGGCCGTTCGGAAGGGGATGCGAGTGGGACGGAGGCCCGAACGCCGCCCGCTCCGAGCAGTTCCACGAGCGCCGCGTGCGACTCCGGCGACCAGGCCATCTTCTCACGATCGACGTCGAGCAGCACCCTGCGGCCGTCGGCAAGCCGGAGCACGATCCGAAGCGGCGTCGGTCCGGGAAACCGCCTCGCGATCGCGAGCACGCGGTCGAGCGTCGTGGCGTCGTGTTCGGCCTCGTCGATCCGCAGCGTGACCGCCCGTGCCGGCCTCTTCCAGACGTCCCCGATCGGCACGACCTCGTTGACGATCAGGTTCGTCTCCTCGCTGCCGGCCCGACGATCGATCGACCCGGCCACCAGCACGATCGCGTCGGGCTGGATCAGCTCCCCCAACCGGGCATGGTCTTCGGGCCAGCAGATGCTTCTCACGAGGCCGTCAACGTCCTCGAGGTCGAACATGCAGTAGCGGGTGTTCGTCGAGCCGGGCCTCGGCTGCTTCACGTTCGAGAGCTTCAACGCCGCGACGACGCCTCCCACGATCACCTCGCTCTTCGGCTTCGCGGCGGCGAGATCGGCCGTGCCGTGCGTCCGCACCGCGGCGAGCAGCGGCAGGTGCTCCTCGAGCGGATGGCTGTGGACGTAGTAGCCGAGCACCTCCTTCTCCATCGATCGCATGTCGTTGTCGGACAGCGGCGGCACCTCCGGGAGCCCGATCGCGGTCGGCTCGGCCGCCTCCGGCTCGTCGCCCGCGTCGAAGAGGCTCTTCTGCCCGCTCTTGCGGTCGGCGAGCCGCGAAGCGCCGGCGGCCATCGCCTTCTCGACTCCCGCGAGCAGGCCGCCGCGGTGGGAGCCCTGGGCGAGCGGGTCGAGGGCGCCCGCCTTGGCGAGGCTCTCGATCGCCGTCTTGTTGACGACCGACGGATCGAGGCGGCCGCAGAGGTCGTGGAGGTCTCGAAACGGCCCCGCCTTCGCACGTTCGGCCACGATCGCGTCGGCGGCCTGCCCGCCGCACCCCTTGATCGCCGCGAGACCGAAGAGAATCCGGCCGTCGGCCACCGCGAAGTCGGTCATCGAGGCGTTCACGTTCGGCGGTGCGACCTCGATCCCCATGCGGCGGCAGTCCTCGATGTGCTCGACGAGCGAGTCCTTCTTCTTGAAGTTGCGGCCGTTGATGTCGCCCGAGAGGAGCGCCGCCATGAACTCGGTGGCGTGGTGGGTCTTGAGGTAGGCCGTCTGCCAGGCGAGCAGGGCGTAGGCCGTGGAGTGGCTCTTGTTGAAACCGTACCCGGCGAACTTCTCGATGAGCGCGAACACCTCCTCCGCCTGCTGCTTCGAGAGCCCCTGGGCCTGCGCTCCCTTCACGAACTGCTCGCGGAAGGCGGCGATCGTCTCGAGCTTCTTCTTGCTGATGGCCTTGATGCAGGTGTAGGCGCTGGAGAGCTCGATGCCGCCGAGCCGCTCCAGGATCCGCATCACCTGCTCCTGGTAGACCATCACGCCGTGGGTCTCGGCGAGCACGTCCTTCATCACGGGATGGAGGAACTCGGCCCGCTTCCTCCCGTGCTTCACGTTGACGTACTCGTCCACCATGCCCCCCTCGAGCGGCCCCGGCCGGTAGAGCGCGTTGACGGCCACGATGTCGAGGAACTGGTCGGGCTTCATCCGCTGGAGCAGGTCGCGGATGCCGCCGCTCTCGAGCTGGAAGATGCCCTTCGTCTCGCCGCGGCAGAGCGTGGCGAAGGTCTCGCGATCGTCGAGCGGGAAGGCGAACGGATCGGGCCGCACGCCCCGCGTGGCCTCGATGATGTCGAGCGTCTTGGCGACGACGGTGAGGTAGCGGAGGCCGAGGAAGTCCATCTTCATCAGGCCCGCCCGCTCGACGTCGCCCATGGCCCACTGCGTGATCACTTCCTCCTTGCCCGTCACCCGCTGGAGCGGCACGTACTCCACGAGCGGCCGATCGGCGATCACGACGGCCGCGGCGTGGGTTCCCACGTTGCGGGCGAGCCCCTCGATCCGCCGGGCGAGGCCGACCAGCTCCCGCACCTCGGCGTCGGCCTCGCAGGCCTCGGCCAGCTGGGAGCCGGATGCCGCGGCTTCCTCGAGCGAGATTCCGAGCTGGTCGGGCACGAGGGCCACGATCTGGTCGACCCGCTGGAGCGGCATGCCGAGCGCCCGTCCGACGTCGCGGATCGCGGCCCGGGCGGCGAGCGTGCCGAACGTGCCGATCTGGGCGACGTTGGCCTCGCCATACTTCTTCTTCACGTAGTCGATGACCTCGCCCCGCCGCTCCTTGCAGAAGTCGATGTCGATATCGGGCGCCTCCCGCCGGTTGATGTCGAGGAAGCGCTCGAAGAGCAGGTCGTACTCGAGCGGGCAGACATGGGAGAGGTAGAGCGAGTAGGCCACGAGCGAGCCCACGCCCGATCCCCTCGCCGCGGCCGGGATCCCCTTCTCGCGGGCGTGCCGCACGAAGTCCCAGACGATGAGGAAGTAGCTCGCGAATCCGAGCGTGTCGATCACCGAAAGCTCGCGGTCGAGCCGCTCCATGACGTCGGCATGCAGTTCGCCCCCCGCCGCCGCACCCCCCGGCGGCACTCCGTCCACCCACCGCTTCGGGACCTGGGCATACCGCTCGCGCAAGCCGTCGAGGCAGAGCCGCCGCAATTCCTCGCTCGCGGTGCGGCCCCCTGGCACCTCGAAGCCGGGAAAATGCCGCTTTCCCAGGTCGAGCTCGATCGACACCTCGTCGGCGATCTGCTGGCTGCGGCCGACCGCCCCGGCGACGAGCCCGCGATCGACGCCGGCGAACCCGGAGTGCATCTCCGCGGGGCTCTTGAGGTAGAACTCGCTGGTATCCATCTTCATCCGGCTGGCGTCGCTGCGGAACCGCCCGGTGTTGACGCAGAGGAGGATGTCCTGGGCCTCGGCGTCCTCGCGGTTGATGTAGTGGCAGTCGCAGGTCGCCACCGGCGGAATGCCGAGCTCACGCGAGATCTCCAGCGCCGCCTCCGTCACCTGCCGCTGGGTATCGAGGCCGTTGTCCTGGATCTCGATGAAGTAGCGGTTGCCGAACGTCTTCTGGAACCAGCCGGCCACCTCCTTCCCCCGCGCGAGCGACTCCGCCTGCTCCCGCGACGAGCCGATGAGCGACCGGCTGAACTCGCTCGAGAGGCAGCCGGAGAGGCAGATGATCCCCTCGCCGAACCGCTCGAGCAGTTCACGATCGATCCGCGGCTTGAAGTAGAACCCCTCGAGGTAGGCCTTCGTGGCCATCTGGAGCAGATTGGCGAAGCCGGTGCGGTCCTTCGCCAGCAGCGTGAGGTGGTAGCTCGAATCCTTCTGGCTGCCGGCGTCCTTCTGGAAGCGGGTTCCGGGGGCGATGTAGGCCTCGTAGCCGATGATCGGGTTGATGCCCGCGGCCTTGGCGGCCTGGTAGAACTCGAGGGCGCCGTGGAGGTTGCCGTGGTCGGTGATCGCCAGCGCGTTCATCCCGAGCTCGACCGTCCGCGACACGAGCCGGTCGATCGGGCTCGCGCCGTCGAGCAGGCTGTAGTGGCTGTGGCAGTGGAGGTGGACGAAGGACTGAGCGGTCATCCGTGGTCTCGCTCGGGGTCGGCGGGGCGGGTTGCGAAAACGACGATTGTAGGGAAACCGTCGTGGGGTGTCACAGCGTGAGCCGGATAGCCCGAGGCGTAAGCCGAGCGGGGCGTTGACGTGGCTCCGCGAGTTGATCTCCGGTCGGTGCTCTGTTGCGGCACG
>DHLZ01000239.1:7550-7739 GCA_002405515.1 Planctomycetaceae bacterium UBA4655 | reverse complement strand
GTCAGCCAAAAACCGCCGTCCACTACATCGTGCTCGGGGTAGTAACGCCATGCAGGCAAGCGCGCAACTCGCCTCAATTCTCCTGGCTTGCCTGCTTTTGGGTGCGCAAATCCCGTGCCGAACAGGATTGCCCTCCGGGGCCTTCGCTCGCTCGGAGCTGCCCGCGCTCTCGGCATCCATGCCTCCGCT
>DHLZ01000239.1:401-7387 GCA_002405515.1 Planctomycetaceae bacterium UBA4655 | reverse complement strand
TCGGCATCCATGCCTCCGCTTGTCAGCCACGCCCGTCTCGGGCACACGGGCAGCCCCTCACGGTCTTCTCGTGCTGACGACACGCACGGAAGCCCGAGCCGCGAGCCGAGAGGGAACTCAAGCTGGCAGCAATGCAGCGGGGAGCGGCAGGAAAACCTTTCGCGGGAACGTTTTCGACGCACGTGACGTCCTACGTCGCGCCGCGTCAACGCCCCTCTCGGCTTGCGCCTCGGGCTTTCGTGTTTCTCGTGTCTTGGCCCAGACTCGTGGCGTGGTTCTCCATGCGGCTTACGGCTTCGGGAGTTCGAGGACACGGTCGGTCGTCAGCGTGGCCGTTTCGGGCGAGAGCGACGTGTCCGCAGCCCGCAGTTCGCTCTCGGCCCGCCAGTATTCCTGGCGGGCGGTGATCTCGAGGACCTGCGCCTCGAACTTCGCCTGCTCGCGGAGCGTCACCCGCAGCACGTCGCTGCGTCCGAGCCGCAGCTGCTCGCGTTCCGCCTGCGCGACGATCTTCGCGAGTTCCAGCCGCTGCACCGCCTGCTTGTGAAACTCGTAGGCCCGCTCGAGGGCGGAGTAGGCGTCCTGCACTTCCGCGCGGATCCGGTCGCCGGCGAACTGCAGCTGGCGGTCGATCTGGATGATCTGGGAGTCGGCCGTCTGGATCTTGCCGCGGGCGTCCCGCCGCTGGGCCGGCATCTGGAAGACGAGCTGGGCCTGGAGCACCTGGCGATCGAGACCGAACGGGCCCGAAAGGGCGCTCTTGCCGGGGCCGACGTCCTGGTTGCCCAGCAGCTGCCCGTCGATGCCCGGCAGCGTGTTGTTGGCCGCGAGCCTCCGATCCACGACGAGCTTCTCCCGCTGGAGCGAGAGCCGCTGGAACTCCGGTCGCATCGCGAGCGCCCGAGACAGCGATTCATCGAACAGGCTTGGCTGGAGCGGGGCGGGCTGCGCGATCGGTCGCATCCTCCTGCGGCTGGCGAGCATCGGCTTGCCGGTCGGATCGCGAAGGAAGAGCGACAGGTCGATCACCGACTGCTGCACCGATCGATCCGCCTGGACGACGAGTGCCTGCCGCAGCGCGACGTTCTGCTGGTTGTCGACACGCTCGATGTTGGCGACCACGCCGCCCGTGACCTTGAGCGCGAGCTGCTTGTCGCGATCGATCGCGAGTTCGACGAGCTCGTCGGCGGCGTCGAGTCGTTCGCCGCTGCCCAGCCAGGTCCAGTAGCTCCTCGCCGCCGAACGCATGTAGTCGAGCCGGCTGCGCTCGATCGTCGGCTCCGCGATGGCGACGTCGAGTTCGGCCTGGGCGCGGGCGGCCCTCGCACGGTCGATGTCACGGCCCCTGGCCAGGGGAACGGTCATGCCGCCCCGCCATTCGCCCGCGTCGGCGGTCTTCTGCTGGAGGTTGTAGGTCGCGAAGTCGCCAAAGCCGGTGCGGAACCCCCCGAAGACGCTGATGCCACCGGTCGGCAGGAGCTGCGAAAGGCCGAAGTCGGAACGGTAGTTCTCGTAGGTTCCCGGCGCCAGCGAGGTGCCCTGCATGCCGATGTTGGTGTCGAACGCTCCGAGCGACGACGTCAGCTTTCCGGAGGCGACGCCCCGCTCCCGCTCGACCGCGATCAAAAGCGGGTAATGCAGCCGCACGCTCTCGAGCACCTCGGCGAGCGTGAGTGGCTCTTCGCGGTCGTCGATGACGCAGCCCGGCACCGTCGAGGAGGACGGCGGCGGGGGAACGTCGGACGGCTTGTTGGGTATTTTCACCCGCGGCTTCTCGGGGGGAGGGATCGCCTCGAAGTTCGGAAGGTCGCGGTCGATCGCACCAAGGCGTTTTTCGCCGGCTTCGGCGGTCGTCCGGACGGCACCGTCCGCGGCCGTGAGGAACAACGAGCCCGGCACCACCGACGGCAGCTCGATCGGCGTCCGCTCGTGCAGTTCCGCATGGTCGGCGACCAGCCTCGCGGGATCGCCGAACGGGACGAACGCGGCCGGTTCCTCACCGGCGATCGCCGCGGAGGCCGCGACGAGTTGAAGCGTCGCGAGGAAGGCGGCGGCGATGCGACGCGTCAGCCGACCTTGATCTTGGGCGGCTTTTGGGAGTCGTCCTTCTTTTCCTTCCCCTTTTCCGCGGGCGCGAGCACCGGCGGGAAGCCGTTGAGCCGCCGCCAGATCTCGTAGCCCAGTGGCACCCGGTTGAGGAACACCCAGCCGACGGCCTGGTTCCCCTGCCGCAGGAACTCGGCGTCCGGCCAGGTGTCGCCTGGAAGCTTGGCCTCCGGCTCGACGAGCACGCGAAACTTCCCCGCCCCGCCGCTCGCCGCATCGACCTGGCGGACGCGGCCGCCGAACGTCCCGATCGCCAGCTCCGGCCAGCCGGAAAACTGCACCGCCGGCCAGCCCTCGAACTGGAGCCGCACGTGGGGCATCTGCTTCATGCGGTCGGCGTAGGCGAGCACGATCGGCGCGTCGAGACCCTCGAGGAAGAGTTCGACTACCCGGTCGGTTGTGTCTGGAACGATCGTGCACAGGTCTTCGCCTTCCTTCACATACTGGCCGCCCTGGCCGACGTTCGCCGACACACGGAAGACCGTCCCATCGCACGGTGCGAGCACGATGCGGGCCTTGAACCGCTCGATGCGGTTGTCGATCTCCTGGATGTCCCGCTCGATCGAGAACAGGTTTTGCTCGGCCTTCCGCAGGTTGCTGCGGGCGACGGCGATCGCCGAGAGCCCGTTGGCATCGGCCTGCCGCAGGAGCGCCTCCGCGGTGAGCAGGGAGGCCTGCGCCCGCTCGACCTCGGCGATCGCCCTGTCGGTGTCGGTCGATGCCCGGTCGGCCCGCATCCTCGCCTCGTCCCGCGAGAGCTTGCTCTCGAGCCCGCCGAAATCCGGATTGTTGAAGAGGTCGTCGAACCGGTCGAACCGATCCCTCTCAAAGACCTGCGAGAATTCGGCGTTGGCCTTGGTCTGTTTCGCAACCTCGATCGACTTTCGTGCCGCCTCACGGTTCGCCTCCGCCGCCTTGATCGCCGCCTCGCGTGCCGACTCCTGGGCCTTCGACGCCGCGGTCAGTTCGGTCACCTCGTCGCGGGCGGCGACGAGCCGCTCGGCGAGGAATCGTCGCTGGGCGTCCAACCGCGCAGCGAGGTCAGGATCGTTGTCCTCGATATCGACAACCGGATCGTTCATCTTCACGCGGCTTCCCTCGACCACGTGCCAGGTCTTGATCTGTCCCGAAACACGCGCCGTGAGGACCTGCATCCGTTCGACTGGGGAATATGCGACGACCATCCCACGACACATGACGGTCTGCTGCCAAGGCACGAGGGCGAGGAGGAATGGCGTGGAGAGGAAGACCAGGAAAAGCAGTCGGGCGATGCGTCGCACGATCTGCGGGGTCGAGGCACTGGCGAGCGCCGACTTCCCCGGGCCCGCGTCACTCGTCGCGGACGGCTCCGAGGCGTCGCCATGGAGGTGGTTCATTTCCATTCGATCGCCCTGTCGCAGCGGTTCTTGATGTCGTCTCGGGCCGTCACGATCGCGAGCGTCCATGGAGCCGATCGGTCGAAAAGCGACTCGATCAGTTCGGGACATCCGCGCATGTCGAGCGAGTCGAGGATGCCGTTGATCAAGAGCAGCCTCGGCTTCCCCGCGATCGCCCTCGCGATCGAGAGCCTCGCGATCGCGTTGGCCGAAAGCGGACGGCCGTCGGAGCCGATCGGCGTGGCGACACCCTGGGGCAGCCGGGCGACCTCGTCGGCGAGGCCCACCATCTCGAGTGCCCGCCGCACGTCGGCGGCGGAAAGGTCCGCCCGGCCCACGCGGATGTTTTCGGCAACGGTGTCGGCGAAAGTCTCCGCCTGTCCCACGTAGGCCAGCTGGAGCCTCGTCATGGCCCGGTCGAGCGACCGCGCGTCAAGTCCGTCGAACTCGAGCAGCCCCTCGTGCGGCACCCGCAAAAGAGCGAGCGTCTCCAGGAGGAAGGTCTTTCCGCTTCCGGAGGGTCCGTACACGGCCACCCGCTCACCGGCCGCGAGATCGAGCCGCCTGGCGGCGTTGGCGGACTGCGTCGCCAGCGGCTTGTCCTGGACGAGTTCCGCGACGACCCTCATCGGCGAGTCGAGGTGCGGGAGGCGCTCGCCGCCGACTCGCTCCAGCGGCAGCTGGTCGAGCACGCCCAGCTTGTCGAGCGAGGCCTGCAGGTCGTAGAAGCTCTCGATGTACTTGCCGAGCTTCGAGATCGCCGACAGCACGAGCGCCACGATGAGCTCCCCGGCGACGAGCTGCCCGAGTGTGAGCTGGCGGTTGATCACGAGCCACCCGCCGAGCCCCAGCAGGATCGTCATCGCCACCGCTTCGAGCAGAAGCACGAAGATCGTCTGCCTCCAGACGATACGGAAGTGGCTGCGTCGTGCCGTCACGTAGGCGCCGGCGAGTTCGTCGGCCCGCTGGTGCGCGAGCGCCCCGCCGCGTCCGAATCGGAACGTGTGCGGACATTTGGCGAGCTCCTCGAGCCACGCTGCCACGTCGAATTTCGCGTAGCTCTCCGCGATGCTCGTGCGGACGCCGCCGATACCGAGCGCGAAAAGCACGAAGAAGATGAGCAGCGCCATCACGACCGCGAACGTCAGCAGGTAGGGATGGTAGAAGGCGAGCACGAGCAGGCCCACGATCGTGATCATCAGGATGCCGACGCCATCGACCAGCAGGGATGCCAGCGCCTTCTGCACCGACGCGATCTCGAAGAAGCGGTTTACGATGTCCGTCGGGTTGCGGCCGTCGAACGACTCGATCTCGGCCCTGGCGAAGTGGTCCGCGAAGGCGTCGGCCGTCCGCACGAACAATCGCCGCTGAAGGCACTCGACGACATAAAGCTGGATGGCGCGGAGCGTCGCCGAGAGCGAGAGGAAGGCGAGCATCACGAGCGCCAGCACGATCACCGGCCAGAGTTGCACACCGAAGGCGACCGTGTTGACGAGCGCCTCGATCGCCGCCGGCGTGACGATCGACAGAATTCCGACGGCCGCGGCGAACACGATGACGGTCGTGATGTCGGATCGTTCGAACCGTAGCGCCGCCGTCAGCCGCTGCCAGGGCGGCTTGCCGGAATGGTGGGCGTGCTGTCCGTGGGCATGTGCCATGCGTCCTCGCTGCGGGCGACGTCGGAAACACCTTGTCCCATAGGTGACGGCGTGCGATCAAGACGAATCCGGGCCCTCCCCAAGCGATCTTCCGCGGCGATTTTCGCCGGCATGCGGCCGTCGGCAGCCGATCGCCCCTCAAGGGCGGTTCAAGGACGGCCCGCCAGGCCTTCCAGCCAGTCGGCGAAGCGGCCGTAGATCCTCTCCCGCCCCAGTTCGCTCTCGGCCAGCCTTCTCGCCCCGCGGCCCATCGCGGACAGCCGGCGAGGATCCGTCGCCAGCTCCCGGATCGCCCTCGTGAGCGACGCGGCATTGCCGGCCTCGTAGGGCAGGCCGGCACGGTAGCGGTCGAGCAGATCGGCCAACTCGCCCGGGAGCGAGTTGACGATCGCCAGCCCCGCCGCCGCGAAGTCGCAGGCCTTGTACGGCACGGCGACCATCGTCTCCGGCTTGACGAGGACGAGGCCGGCGTCGCACCGCGCCAGCAGCCTCGCGTAGGGGCCGCGGTCGAGCAGTCCGTGCATCACGATGCGACACGACGCGGTCGTCGGCATCGAAGCCGCGGTCGATTCGAGCAGCCCCTGCAAACTTCCGGTGCCCGCCACGTGGAGCGTGGCCGGTGTGCCGGACTGCGCGAGCAGCCTCGCGGCTGCGACGAGCGTCTGGAGATCCTGTCCCGATTCGAGCGAGCCGGCATAGACGCACTCGATCGGCCGGCCCAGTCCCTGCGGCACTGGCCGGCCCGCGGAACCCGTGGCGGCCTCGACTCCGTCATGATCCTCGCCGGCGTCGCCATGAGGTCGGGTCGGAAACTGCTCGACGTACGCCCCGAGGCGGCAGAGGTGCACGGCCCGCCCCGGCGCCGCCGTCGTCGCGAACGATTCCGTGCTCGAAGAAATTCCGTCGGCGGCGGCGAGCAGTTGCTCGCGCCGGCGAACCATGCCGCCGAGCATGACAGGCGCGAGGAGCCTGCGAAACCAGCGTGGCCCGGGGAGCATGCGTTCGAATGTCTCGGGCCAGAGATCCATCAGGTCGATGACGAAGGCCGCGTCGAGGGTCCGCGCGAGCCTGGCGGCGGCTTCCGCCCCCTCGAGTGGCGGCATGCTCGCGAGGATCAGGTCGGGCCGCTCGAGGCTTCCGGCCGCGATCTCCTCGAGAGCCAGCCGCTCGCAGCCCCGGCCGTAGTCACGATGGCTCCGAAGCCGGGCCAGGGAGACGTTGTTCGAGTAGGGGCGGACAGGCACGAGCCGCAGTTCGAAGCTCTCGTGGTCCACGAGGCGATCCGGCATCTCCCTGCGCAGTTTTCGCCGGTGGCTGAAGTCTGCCGACCACCAGACGACGTGATGACCCCGCAGAGCCAGCACGCGGGCGAGCGACCAATAACGAAGCGGCTGCAGGCCCTCGCCCGGGATCTCGTCGAACGGATTCACCAGCCAGATGGACAGGGGGGCGGGCTCGCCGTAGACGGGCTCCCGGAGCTCGAGTTCGTGCATGGAGAAGACGATACCACACGCCTCGCGGCCCCCCCAGTCCCGCTCCGGTTTCGGCGTCGCTCTGCTGGTTCGGGGCTGGCCGTTTCCTTCGAGCGACCCCCGCCCATCGCCGGACGCTCGCTGCGCGACCAATCCGCTTCGCGGATCGGTGCCCGCCTGCCCTCCGCTCGCTCGGATACCGACTTGAATGGCGGGAAGTTACTACCCCGAGCACGATGTTGTTGACGGCGGTTTTCGGCTGACTGAGCGCTACCCCGGTCCCACGGAAGCCCGAGCCGCGAGTTGCCCTGCAGGCGATTGCTGGAAATGCCCGGAAGCCCGAGCCGCAGGTTTCCCTGCGGGGCGAACTCACT
>DHLZ01000239.1:0-326 GCA_002405515.1 Planctomycetaceae bacterium UBA4655 | reverse complement strand
GAGTTGCCCTGCAGGCGTTTGCGCTGAAATTTCCGGAAGCCCGAGCCGCAAGCTTCCCCTGCAGGCGAACAGTTGCCCCATGCGAAAGCTGAGGCGCAAGCCGAGAGGGGCGTTGACGAGGCCCCGCGAGTGGATGCCCGGTCACGAGCCCGCCTGCACGACACCGCATTGCCGCCCGGGGGGCAGACGCATCGTCGCTACGGCGAGGATACGCCTGATGCTCCTCAACGTTCCCTACCCCCCCGACCGCGCCCCCCCGGGGCGTTCAGCATCCATGTGCTGGTGCGCCCGCGCTGCACAACCCCGCCGTCACGGGAGCCCGAGGC
>DHLZ01000085.1:6496-6743 GCA_002405515.1 Planctomycetaceae bacterium UBA4655 | reverse complement strand
GATACCGGGAGCATCAAGTAGGTGACATTGTTCTGCGGGCAACTCGGCCTGCTGACTTTCACGGAAGCCCGAAGCGCGAGTTTCCCTGCAGGCGAACACGTGCCCCGTACGGAAGCCCGAGGCGCAAGTTTCCCTGCAGGCGAACACGTGCCCCGTACGGAAGCCCGAGGCGCAAGCCGAGAGGGGAGTTGACGATGTGCAGAAAGGCGGCGTCGAGTCACTCACAAACGCTCGGAATGGACACTGT
>DHLZ01000085.1:4809-6285 GCA_002405515.1 Planctomycetaceae bacterium UBA4655 | reverse complement strand
CTGCCGCCCCTCTCGGCTTGCGCCTCGGGCTTCCGGGAATTTCCAGCAAACGCCCGCAGGGAAACTTGCGCCTCGGGCTTCCGGGAATTTCCAGCAAACGCCCGCAGGGAAACTTGCGGCTCGGGCTTCCGTGGGACCGGGGTGGCCCTCAGTCAGCCGAAAACCGCCGTCAACAACATCGTGCCCGGGGTAGTAGCGTCTTAACTCCCCGCCATTCCGCTCCGATGCTGAACGCCGGCGGAGCGGACGTTGAGGAGCATCAGGCGTATCCTCGCCGTAGCGACGATGCGTCTGCTCCCCCGGCGGCAATGCGGCCTCCCGCAAAATGCCCCGGTGAGCCGCTCCGATGCTGAACGCCGGCGGAGCGGACGTTGAGGAGCATCCGGCGTATCCTCGCCGTAGCGCCGATGCGTCTGCCCCACCGGCGGCAATGCGGCCTCCCGCCAGGCCCCCGAGATCGCCACCGGCGAGATCAGAGCAGGCTCTCGAGCAGCAGCCGCATCTTGCGGAGCTCGCCCGGCTGGCTCGCCGCCTCGATCGGGGGCATGTGGGCGCAGAGCGCGCGGTTGTAGTTGAACCGCTGCAACTGCGTCACGAGCTTGCCGTACTCGATGTTGCCCTGCCCGATCCGGACCTGAAAGGCGTCGGGCTTCGTGTCCCGCAGGTGGACGTGGCAGACGTACTTGAGGATCGGCTCCCACGACGCGGGCTTCTTGTGGCCGTAGATGAAGTGGCTGGGGTCGAGCGTGACGCCGAGGCCCGGGACGTTCCGGCAGAGCGACGCCGTCGTCTCGGCGTCCTGCGTCATCCTGCCCGAGGCCGTCTTCACGCCGACGAGCGACCCGAATCCGTTGGCGATCTTCACGAACTGGCGAAGCCGCTCGATTTCGCCATTGAAGGGGGTTCCGAGCTCGGAAGAATCGACCACCATCGTGACGACGCCGAGGGCCTTCGCCAGCCGGCAGGACGCCTCGAAACGGTCGTAAAGCTCGGGCGTTTCGGGCGAGGAGAACGACACGGCGACCGGCCGAAGCCGCTGGAGGTCACTGCACTGGGCGATCGCGGCATCGGGGTCGGCGGCGACGAGCCCGGGACGGAGGTGGCCTCCCTCTTCGTGGACATCGAGTTCGACGGCCGTGAACTCGAGCTCCGACAGCCGCTCCATCGCCTCGGACAGCGGCAACTCGGGGAAACACTCCGTACTGACGCAGACGAACACTCCGCGAACCTCCTTGCTTTTCTCGCCATCCGCACGCGGGCGGATCCCGGACATTCGTCAAGGTAGCCGCATCCCCACCCGACGTGCAAATCCTGCCCCGGTCGATTTCGGGTCCGCGGAATCGGTTACACTGCTCGCCTGACTGCTGGAGGAACTTTGCATGACCTTCGAACCGCTCACGCGTCCCGTCGATCCGTCGAGGCCGCCGGAGTCCCCTCGCGGTGAAGGCATCACCCGCGTGGTGCTCGAGCAGCCCG
>DHLZ01000085.1:0-4599 GCA_002405515.1 Planctomycetaceae bacterium UBA4655 | reverse complement strand
CGTGGCCATCTCGAGCCTCGCGGCGAACGCGAGCTATTTCCAGGGGGATTCGAAGGTCGTCGAGAAGTATCATTCGCTGTCGAAGGTCGCGGCCGACAAGGTGGCGATCGTGACGGTCGCCGGCGCGATCATGGGGGGCGACGGGTTCGCGAAGGCGCAGCTCGACCGGATCGAGGAGGACGAATCGGTCAAGGCGATCGTGCTCCGCGTCGATTCTCCCGGCGGGACCGTGAGCGGGAGCGACGAAATCCACTACCGCCTCTCGACGCTCGCGAAGGATCGCGATCTGCCGGTCGTCGTGAGCATGGGGGGCATCGCCGCCAGCGGCGGCTACTACGTGGCGATGGCGAATGGCGGCCGCGAGGACGTGATCTTCGCCGAGCCGGCCACGCTCACGGGTTCGATCGGCGTGATCATCCCGCATTTCGATCTCTCCAAGTTCGTGAAGCGGTTCGACATCAAGGACGACTCGGTCGCCAGCGGGCCGCTCAAGGAGATGCTCAGTCCCACCAAGGACCGCTCGCCCGATCTCGCCGAAAGGGAGCGGAAGCTCCTGCAGTCTCTCGTCGACGAGATGTTCTCGCGGTTCAAGGAGATCGTGAAGGCCGGACGGCCGAAGCTCGACGACGCCGCGATCACGAAGGTGACCACGGGGCAGATCTTCACGGCGAAGCAGGCCCACGAGGCCGGCCTCGTCGATCGGATCGGGTTCCTCGAGGATGCCGTGAAGCGGGCCTGCGAGCTGGCCGGACTGCCGGAGGAGAAGGCTCGCGTCGTGAAGTACACGAGGCCGAAGGGGCTCATCGACGAGGTGCTCGGGGGCGACGCCTCGCCTGGCGCCGGCCGGTCGCTGATCGTCGGCGATTCGTCCATGGCGTTCCTCGAGCGGCTCGCGGAGTTGACGACACCCCGCGCGTGGTACCTCTGCAGCTGGTGGCCCGCGATCGTCGCAAGCCGCGGCGAATAGCGATCAGCCGACGATCGCCGATCCGAGCCGTGCCTCGGCGGCGAGGGCGATTTCCGCAGCCCCCCGCCCCGCATCCCCCCGAACCATTGCGGGGGAGAGCATTCCGCGGGAGAGCGACGATCGGCAGAACGCCTGGGCCGCAAGCATCCGCCACCGTGCCTCCCCGCATGGACCGTGTTCGCCGAGCGGATCGCGGTCGACGTGGTGGGCGACGGCCATCACCGCCACGGCCGCCCGCACGCGGCGGGAGAGCTCCGCCATGAGCAACTGCTCCTCGGCGAGCTTCCGGCCGTGGCGGCGGATCGCCCGGTCGATCTCGACCGCCGTTCGATCGAGCAGTCGCCGGGCGGCCGAGGCGTGGCTCCGCAGTTCGCCGTCGAGCACCGATCCGAACGCCGGAGGCCGTGCCGCCCATCGCGACGCCCGCCAGGCGAGCCATGCGGCCGCCCGCCGGATGTCGGAGACGCGGGCCGCCGCCGCGAGCGGGTGTCGTTTCGCGAGCCCCTTGAAGAGCGCGAGCCCCAGCAGCTCGCTCTCTCCCTCGTAGATGCCGACGGCGAGGTGGTCGTGGATCGCGTCGCCGAGCGGATGGCCGACGAGGAACGACCTCCCGGCATGGATGCCGAGGGCGGCGATGGCCGAATCTCGGACGCAGTCGCCGGCGACGATCTTCGCCGTGATGGCCTCGAGCTCGCCGCCGCCGGCGTCCACCGCGGTCGCGGCCCAGACGGCGAGCGACTCCGCCGCGACGATCCCCATCGCGATCCGCGCGAGCCGCCCCTGGACGAGCTGCCTCGTCGCGATCGGCCTCCCCCAGGTCTCCCGCTCGCGGGCATAGGAGAGGGCGTGGGAGAGCATGATCCGTTGCGTGCCTGCCGCCTGCGCGGCGAGCGTCACGCGGCCCCGGTTGAGGCCGTGCCAGACGACCGCCATCCCGTCGCCGGCCGGCGCGGCGAGCAGGTCGGCCTCCTCCACCTCGAAGCGGTCGAAGACGAGCGTCGCGTTGTGGGCGTGCTTGAGCGGGTGGATCCGCGACGGCTCCAGCCGGAACGACTCGGTGTCGGTCTCCGGCAGCCTGACGAGAACCACGGCCGGCTTTCCATCGAGCTTCGCAAGCAGCTTCACGAGCCGGCCGTGCGTGGCGTTCGTGATGAACATCTTTTGGCCCGAGAGCACAAGCCTGCCCGGCCGGTCCGGCAAGCGCTCGAGCCGCGCCGCCACCCTCCCGAGATCGCAGCCGGCATCCGGCTCGGTCGCACCGAAGATCGAAAGCGGCTCGCCCCGCGCGAGCTTCGGCAGCCAATGCTCCCGCTGCAAGGCATTGCCGAAGGCCTCCACCGCCGAGACGGCTCCGATCGATGCGTGCACCGAAAGGATGCCGGCGGCCGTCGGCGACACCGACGCGAGCCTCGAGACCGCCCGCACGAGTTCGACCACGCCCCCCCCCGCGCCACCGTGCGACTCGGAGACGGTCAGGCCCCACAGCCCGATGCCGCCGAGACGGCGTTCCGCCTCGCGGGAAAATCTTCCGGCCGCGGCCCCCTCCTGCTCGAAGATCCGACCGTCGGCCCGGAGTTCCTCAAGCGCCGCGACCGACTCCTCGACCACGCGGGCGACCCTCGACCGCAGCGGACCGGCCGCGGCTGCCGCGGCGGCCCCGAAGCCGCCGGACGACGACGGCGAGAAGAGCATCGACGCGATGCACCGCTCCATCGCGACGGCGTTCGCCTCGCGGTCGTGCGGGATCGACGTCATGCCGAGACAGCCGTGCCCCGAAGCCGCGGCCTCGATCGCAAAGGAGAAATGCTCCGCGATCGCGGGCCGCTTGAGCTTGAGCGACACGGTCGCCTCGCCGTGGGCCGCGTCGAGCGGCCGTGACGCCAGCAGCATCGCGGACGCCCTCCAGGCTGCCGGCAGCCGCCGCTGGCGGGCTTCGATCCGCCGGGCGATCCACGCCAACAGCTTCGGATGGCGAACCGCTCCGCGCCGACTGAAGACACGCAGCCCCATCCTCCGGATCGCCTCGCGGACGGCCGCGGGCTCCGGCACCACGATCGCCAGCGGCCGCCGCAGTCCGCCTCCGACGACGCACACCTGCGCCACGAGCGGATCCTCGGCGATCACCCGCTCCACCTCGGCGGGAGGAACCTTCTCGCCGCCGGAGAGCACGATCGCATCGACGCATCGGCCCGTGATCCGCGCGTGGCCGTCGGGGTCGATCGACGCGAGGTCGCCGGTCGCGAGGAACGAATCGGGATCGTGCGGGACGTACTCCGCCGCCCGGCGGCCACCCGCTCCGCTCCCGGCATCGCGACTCGGCAGCAGGACGCCCAGGCAGCGACCGGGCGTCCGCACGAGCAGCTGCCCGTCGGCGTCGGTGCGAAGCTCCACGCCTTCGAGCGGGAGCCCGACCGTTCCCGTTCTCGCCGTCCTCGGGCTCGCGAGGGTCACGACCGGGCCGGCCTCCGCGAGTCCGTAGCCCTGCACGATCGGCACCCCCGCGGCCTGGAACGCATCGATCGTCCGTTCGCGAAGCGGCGCTCCGCCCGACACGCACACCCGCACACGGCCCCCGACCGCCGAAGCGAGATCACCGATCGCACCTCGCCTGACCGCGGCCTCGAGCCGCTCGAACATCGCCGGCACGCCCAGGATCGCGGCCGGCTTCGCCTCGCGGCAGGCGTCGAGCAGCTTCCGGCGATCCTCCACGATCGCGAGGCAGGCCCCCCGCACGACCGCGGTGTAGAGGTCGCCCGTCCGCGGCAGGGCATGGCTCATCGGCAGCCAGGAAAGCCGCACGTCCCGCTCGTCGTCGAGAAAGACGGCCGACGACGCGACCGCGTTGGCGAGCAGCGACCGCTGCGAATGTGCGACGCCGTGGGGATGACCGCTCGTGCCCGAGGAGAGGAGGATCGTGGAGCAGTTCTCCGGCCGGCACCGCTCCACCCGCTTCGCCACCTCGTCGGCGATCCCGTCGGGCCTTCCGCGCGAAAGGAGCGGCTGGCCGCGAAAGTCGAACGTGCGACCGACGAACGACCCGGCGGCCGCCCGCCGCGGCATGACGGTGAGCGACACCGGCCCCGTCACCGCGACCGCCTTCGGCTCGAGCCAGCCGATCTGCTCGGCGTGGGCCGCCGGGCCGTCGTCGTGGTGCAGGAGCACGTGGACGATCCCCGAGAGCAGGCAGGCGAGATCGATGACCACGGAATCGGCACTGTGGGGGCCGATCTGAACGAGGCGGTCACCGGGAGCGAGCCCCGCCCCCTCGAACCGCTCCGCGAGCCGGAGGGCCGACGCGACGAGATCGCCCCACGAAAAATCCCCGGCGGCCCGCTCCCGCGGCCCGGGCCACCGGGACGCCGCGGGAACGACGATCGCCGGCGCGTCACGGTCATCGACGACCCGCGCGAGCAGCAACTCCGACAGCGAACCGGCCATCGCATCGCGTTTCATGTCGGCCAGATTCTATCGTGGAAAAAGACCGCGAGGGGCTGCCCGTGCCCTCGAGCCGGCGTATGCCGACGAGCGCAGCAAGGATTGCGAAGCGAAGTCGGCATCGAATGGCGGGAAGTTAAGGCGTTACTACCCCGAGCACGATGTTGTTGACGGCGGTTTTTGGCTGACTGATCGCC
>DHLZ01000286.1:1213-11090 GCA_002405515.1 Planctomycetaceae bacterium UBA4655 | reverse complement strand
ACGCCGGCTCCTGGGGCGTGGGCAACCCCTCCCTGAACGTTGTTTCCCAGGAGTGTTTCGTGCGCAAGGATCAAGTGTGATCCGTATTGGAGGCTCGATCCGGCGACACGCAAGGCGACTATTGGATCCTCCAGGTGCGAAGGCCGATTTGTGCCGGCCCTTGCGGGTGTTCAGGGCCGGTCATAGGCTCTTGCCATGATTCGGGCTGCGTCATTACGACGAGTCATCACCTGGTCAGCTGTGATCGGCTACGGGCTTGTCGTTTCAGGATTGACGCTGCCACTGGGAGTCGATCCGCCTGCCTCATCATCTGCCGCCACGCGGCTCTGGGGCCCTGCCGCCACGCGGCTGGCGGGGAAGGATCGTTCGACGCCGTTTCCCTGCATGAACAAGCCCTGCGGCTGCGGCACGGCCGAGCAGTGCTTTACGAGCTGTTGCTGCCACACGCCCGCCGAGACGCTCGCCTGGGCACGGGCCAACAAGGTCGATCCGGGCGTGATCGCGGCGCTCCAGCGGCGGGTGGCGGCGGCGGCTCCAGCACAGGCCGAGACGTCGTGCTTTGCTGTGTCGTCGTGCTGCGCTGTGAAGACGAATTGCTGTGAGCGAGTGGCTTGCTGTGAGCGAGTGGCTTGCTGTGAGCGAGTGGCGAATTGCTGCGAGGCCGCAGCGGCTTGCTGTGAAGCCGCGGCGCTGCCGGTTGCGAACGACCCGGCCGAATCGTCCGACGAGCCGGATTCGCGCAAGGGCATTTCGCTCCGCGCGATGCTCGCCTGCGGCGGCATCGTGGCGGAGTGGTTTTCCTGCGGAGTGTCACTGCCGCCGCCAAGGGTCGTCGTCGTGACCGGGCTCGATCTGATCGAAACCCTTCCGTGCTCGAACGAGTCGGCGTCGCCCCTCCCGGCCGCTCCCGACGCGCCGCCTCCCCGCGTGGGCTGAATTGGTTTTTTCCAATTCATTCCATTCTTCCAAGGGAGTCGTCATGCACCCATGCATCCGACGACGCGGCATTTCCCCACGGGCTTTCACGCTCGTGGAGCTGCTCGTCGTCATCGCCATCATCGGCACGCTCATCGGCCTGCTCCTGCCCGCCGTGCAATCGGCCCGGGAGGCAGCCAGGCGGATGGGCTGTGCGAGCAACCTGCGACAATTCGGACTCGGTCTCCTGGGCCATGAGAGCGGCCGCCGACATTTCCCGCCGACCGACGCGAGGCCGCCGTCCAGCACTTCATCATGGTCTTCCGGAGGCGGTTGGTCGCTCCATGCGAGGGTGTTGCCCTACATGGAGGAGGCCGCGATCGCCGGGCTGTTCGACTTCAAGCAGGCGGCCTTCCGCGGCTCGTTCTCGTCCCAGGAGCCGAACCCCGCCTTCGCGACCCTGTTCGCGACGCCGATCCCGGTGCTTCTCTGCCCGAGCGATTCCGCACCGTCGGTGCAGGAGTCGAACGGCTTTTCCTACGGCGGCAACAACTTCATGGTGAGCATCGGGAGCGGCACGGCGGACGGGAAGGGGGGCATGCTCTGGAACTTCGCCAAGCCGACCGACGGGATCGTCTACGAGAACTCGAAGGTGCGGATCTCGCAGATCGGCGACGGCACGTCGAAGACGGTGATCGCGAGCGAGGCGGTGCGGAGCATCGGCAGCGACACGACGTTTCCGGCGGGGTCGCCGCCTCCGTATCCCTACCAGTACACGCTCAACGGCTCGACGGGCTGGAACAGCAGCACGCTCGTTCCGCCCGCCGGCGCGACGCCGACGACCGAAAGCATCGACGCGATCGTGGGCCAGTGGAGGTCGCTCACGAACTGGCGGGGGGCGAGCAGCCCGGCGATGCGCGGCCGGGGACTGGCCTGGGCGGCGACGACCGCCGGCAACGGCCTGACGAACGGCTTTCTGCCCCCCAACAGCCCGATTCCCGACTACGTCGTCCACTGGTCGGGCTTCTTCGGGCCGAAGAGCCGGCACGACGGCGGGGCGAACGTGCTCTTTGCCGACGGCCACGTGGCGTTTCTGACCGAGGGCACCGATGCTTCGTTGCACCGGGCGCTGCACAGCATCAACGGAGGAGAGGTGGTGAACCTTGACTAGGATGGCACGCAGTTCGAAGGTGTCCGGCTGGGTGAAGTGGGTCGCCGGGATCGTTGTTTCGGTCGGGATGGCGGCGAACGCTGCTTCCCTCCTCGCCCACGACACCTGGGTGCAGGTGTCGGGCCGGATGGTGCGGCCGGGGGACGTCGTCCACGTCGATCTCTTTCTCGGCAACCATGGCAACGACCACCGCGACTTCAAGATCGCCGGGAAGCTCTCGTCGCTCGAAGGGACTTCGCTCGCGGTGCTCCCGCCTGCGGCGGCGGCGACCGATCTCGTGCCCGACCTCGTCGACCTCGGCTACACGCCGCGGGAGGGGTTCTACTCGGGCAGGTTCGTGGCCGCGAAGGAGGGCCTCCACTGCGTGAGCCACGTCCGCGAGGGCATCCGCCATGGGGCCCGGGGGCTCAAGGGGGGCAAGGCCTACTTCCTCGTGTCGGAGTCGCTCGACGAACCACCGGCGCCGACGAAAGACCATGCCAAGCCGCTCGGTCACCCGCTCGAACTCGTGCTCGAGACGCATCCTGTCATCGACTGCGGGCCGGGGAAGCCGATCGCCGTGAGGCTGCTCCATCGTGGCCTCCCCGTCGCCGGCCATCGAGTCTCGTTCATTCCGCGTGGCGCCGTGCTGAAGGGGGATTTCGACGCCGAGCACGAACGCACGACCGATGCCGACGGCCGCTGCCGCTTCACGCCAAAGGAGGGCAATCTCGTCCTCGTGGTCGCCCACCTGTCGAAGCCCGAGGAGCGGGGCGAGGGTTACGACCGGACCACCTACGCGGCGACGCTGGTGCTCGACGTGCCGCAGCGGTGCCCCTGCTGCGACGGGCCGTGAACCGCAGGTTGCCCTGAAGGCGGTGTGTTGAAATCCCCGGAAGCCCGAGCCGCAGTCTTTCCCTGCAGGCGGTCGGTGGAAATTCCCGGAAGCCCGAGGCGCAAGCCGAGAGGGGAGTCGGTGTGGCAGCAATCCAACGGGGGGCGTCAGGAAACCCTTCAGCGGGAACGTTTTCGCTTGCGAAGGAGAGCCACGGCAACGCCCCTCTCCGCTTGCGCCTCGGGCTTCCGATCTCCCGATTCTCATGCCTGCCGGGATCAGTTTCCCTGCGGCGGCTTCTCCTCGGGAAACAGGTTTTCGTCCGCAGGCTTCGTCGCGGGCGGGCCGGCCGCGGGCTCCGTCTTCGGCTTCTCCGCCGCGGCCTTCGCCGCGGCGGCGGCCTGTTCCTGGAGACGCTTTTCGAGCGCCGTGAACTGGCCGTCGAGCCGGGTCTTCAGCTTCGACATCTCCGAGTCGAGCTTCGCCATCTCCCCTTCGATTCGCTTCCCGGTCGTCGCCAGGAGCTTCTCTACCTCCGCGGCCGACTGCCGCTCGATCCGCTGGAGCTCCGTTTCGACCTTCGCGAGCGCCTCCTTCTGCCGCGCCTCGGCGGCGTCGGAAAGCTTCCTCGATTCCACCGCGACGGCATCAGCAAGCTTCTTCGATTCCGTCGACGCCGCTTCCGCGAGCTTCTTCGATTCCACCGTCGCAGCGTCCGCGAATTTCTTCGATTCCGCGGCGAGAGCCTCATCCAGTTCGCGCTGTTCCTTGTCGAATTTCGCGTCGAGTTCAACCGTCTCCGCATCGATTTTCTTGTCGATCGACTTGTCGATCGTGGCCTTCAACTCCTCGAGTTCCTCGTCGAAGAGATTTTCGAGCTCGGCCGCCTCGGTCTTCACTTGCTCCGCGAGCTTCGTCGACTCGGCGGCGACCCTCGCGGCGAGCGACGCCTCGAGATCCTGCCTCGCCTCCTCGACGCGGGCGTTCACCTTCCGCGTGACGTCCCGCGACAGCTCCGCGGAGAGTTCGGCCTTGCGCCGCTCCCACATCTGGCGAAACGGCCACGCGGCCGAGGCGTCCGCCATCGCGGTCGCACAGATGAACGCCATGATCCAGCACGGCAAGAACCTTCGCATCGTCGCCTCCCTGCGAACGAAATCCATGATCGACTTTTTTTGCATCGGCGGATCCGACCATCGGCCTCACGCCTTCGCAGGCCCGCTGGACCAGATTTCCGGACAGTCGGGGTCGGGCCCTCGCGACCGCTACGATCGGCAGCGGTCGGCCAGCCGGGAATCCCTCGCCTTTTCCGCGATTTACCGGTTCGGAAGCATCGGTGGCGCGGTGGCGGCCAGCATGGACGCGATGGCGATCGCCGCGGTTTCGACCCGCAGCACGTGGGGGCCGAGCGAGACCGCCGTGAATCCGGCCGCGACGGCCGTGACCAACTCCTCGTCGGTGAAACCGCCTTCGGGTCCGACCAACGCGAGCACGCCAACACCATCCCGCGAGAGCGAGGGTGAGATGACGTCGCCGATCGGAATGCCGCCGGGATTGGCGACGAGCCCGAGCGAGCCGGCGGTCTTTTTCGCCACGCAGGCCGGAAGCGGCATCGGCTCGCCGATCTCGAGAAGCGTCGAGCGGCCGCACTGCTTGCAGGCTTCGATGACGCTCCGCTTCAGCCTTTCGATCGCCGATGGCGTCGCCTCCGCCACGCCCCGGGACGTCACCAGCGGCACGAGTCGGGCGGCAGCGAGCTCGGTGAGTTTCTCCACCATCCACTTCTGACGGTCACCCTTCGGCAGGGCGACGGCGATGGTGAGAAGCGGTCCGCTCTTCTCGACCGGGGCGATCGGTGGGCCGACCGCCAGATCGACCCGATCCCTTCCGATCGCATCGATCCGGGCCGGCCACTCCGTCCCGGATCCGTCGAACACGCGAACCGTATCCCCGACCTTCGCGCGGAGCACGCGGCCGAGATGGCGGGCCTCGTCTCCCGTGAGTGACGCGGCCGATCCACGCGGTGACGTCGCGAGAAAGAAGCGTTCGCTCATCGCACGCCGCCGTCAGCCCCACAGTCGCCGCACGGCCCTGACCTTCGGCGGGCGATCGGTCGTCGCCCGTTTCGGTCCCTCACCCCTTTGGGGTTCCGCGAATTCGGCGGCCGCTTGCGGCCGCGGTCCGGCGGCGGAGGAGAGTTCCCGCCACGATCGCTCGACCGTGGCGGCGTCGATCTGGCGGACTCCGTCGCCGGCGGCCGCCACGACCGCGAGCCCCGCCAGTTGGCAGACGACCCTCGGCACGCCGCCGGAGAGTCTCGCGATCGCCTCCGTCGCGTCCGCTGAAAACGTCGCGGTGATTCCGTCCCGCCGGACCGACCGATCGAGGAAGTCGGCCAGGTCCGCGGAACTCCACGGCTCGAGTTCGACCCGGACCACGGATCGCCGGACGAGGTCGTCGGGGAGGCGGTCGAGCCCTTCGGGCCGCACCGTCGCGACGACCAGCACCCGCGAGTGCCGTGGTTCGGGCGAGGAGATGAGCCGAATGATTCCCTCGACGGCGTCGGATGGCGCGTGGTCGAGATCGTCGAAGACCAACGCCGTCGTCCGCTCCATGAGCGTGTTCTCACGGAGACGATCGTCGAGCTTCTGCCAGGCATGCCTCGGCTCGGCACGGCTCGCCGGATCGAGCGGCATGCGGTCGAGCAGCATGTCGAGCCAGGTGCCGGCAGCGATCCCGCGAAGCGGCAGCAGCACCGCCTCCGCACCGTGGCCGCCGAGCCTGCGGACGGCCATCGCCGCGAGGTGACTCTTGCCGACACCTCCGGCCGCAACGACCAGACCCAGCCGCTGCCGCTGCTCGAGGAGCCATTCCAGACGGGCGAGCGCCTCCTCCTGGGCTGCACCCATGTAAAACGTGGCCGGTTCGAACGTCGTACCGAAGGTCGCCGGGGACGTCGTACCGAAGGTCGCCGGGGACGTCGTACCGAAGGTCGCCGGGTTCGTCATGCCGAAGGTCGCTCGTTGCATCGTGTGAGGTGTCGTCGGCGTGTGCGTGATTCGGGCAGTCGACGCGACGTCGAGCTCCGGGTCAGTAAACGCCCCGCTCGGCTCACGCCTCGGGTTTCCGTGTCCATTGAGCCAAGTGATTGATCCAAAGTGACCGGCTACTTTTTTGCCTTCTTGATGGCGGCGACGGCGGTTCTGGCGGCATCGCTCACGGCGCCATCGGAGCTTTTCGCGAGTTTGTCGAGCAGTGGCAAGGCGGATTTCGCCTTGGATCCCATGTTCGCCAGCTCGCGGGCGGCCGCGACCTGCTTCGCGGCGGGCCCCGTCTCGAGATCGGAGATGTAGCTGTCCATGAGCATCGATCCGAACCGGGTCGGGTCGCGATTGTCCTTCCGCTTGGAACGGGACTTCCCGCTCTTTTTCTTCGAGTTCTTCGAGTTCTTCGAGCTCGATGAACAGCCTGCCCCGAGGAGGGCCAGCCATGAGCCGACGAGCAAGGCCCCTCCGACGCGAAGCACGCTGCGACGCACGGTGGGGCGACGGATCATGCGATAGAATCCACGGAGGTGTTCCTGACCGGAAAATCAGGGTAGCATTCGACGACGGCGGCGTGAATCCGCCTGGAGAAATCGCTTTGAATGATTTGCGAGCGAAAGCCGTCCCGGCGGACCGTGCACCTGCCGCCGCTTGCCGAATCGTCGCGGTTTCGCCAGATGGTGGTCCGCCGATCGACCTGAAGAATCCTTGGCTCGCGGCGTTTCTCTCCTGGCTCGTGCCGGGCCTCGGGCAGATCTACCAGGGCCGGTCGTTCAAGGGATGGCTTTTCATGGGAACGATCCTCGGGACGTTCCTTGCCGGTTTCGTCATGGGAGGAGGGAAGGTGGTCTACGCGTCGTGGCGTCCGGGCGAGGTCCGCTGGCCATACGTCTGTCAGGCCGCCGCCGGGCTCGTGGCGATGCCGGCGGTGATCCAGTCGATCGGCCTGCAGGGCTCGTCCGGGGAACCTCCGCTCGGCACGTTCATGGCGCCGCCGCTGGCGGCCGGGCAATTCGTCTCCGCCCGCTACGCCGATCGGCTCGCGGCGGCCGACCCCGACATCGCGCCGGACGACTTCTTCGACAAGCCGCCGCTGAGGCAGTTCAAAGGGGACGAGCTGTCGATCTGGCACCGCCGTCTCGGCCGCTGGTTCGAGATCGGCACGCTCTACACGATGCTCGCCGGCATGCTCAACATCCTGGTGGTGTACGACGCGGTTTCCGGTCCGCTCGGCACGCCGACCGAAGAGGACCGCAGGAAGGAGTCGGGCGGCAGATGATGCCTCTTGCGATCACGATTCCCGGGATCGTCTTCGGTCTGCCCCTGATCGTGCTGGCGAGCTTCGTGTTCGCCGCGACCCACCACGAGAGCCCGGAGAGGATCCGAGAAGCGACGATTCACTGGATCGTCTGGCTCGTCGGCATCCTCGGGATCGTGCTGGCGATCGTGGCGGTGCTCGGCTGGCTGGCCTGATCGGATGTGGTGGCCGGTCGGTCGCCGAGCGCGAGTCGGCGGAGCTGGCCGCAGGCCGCGTCGATCCGCGAGCCCTTTCGTCGCCGGACCTGCACGTTCACGCCCGCCTTCCGCAGCAGTTCCAGAAAGGTGGCCTGCGCGGCGGACGATGGCTCACGATATGACAGCCCGGCGACCGTGTTGTAGGGAATCACGTTCACGAGCGCCGCACGGTCGCCGAGCAGCCTCACGAGCGACCGGGCGTGGGCTGGGGAATCGTTGAGGCCGCCGAGCAGGACGTACTCGAAGGTGAGCCTGCGTCCGGAAGCCTCCCAGTAGCGGTCGGCCGCGGCCATCACGTCGGCCAACCCGATCGACTTGTTGACCGGCACGATCTGCGTGCGGAGCGAGTCGTCGGCCGCGTGGAGTGAAACCGCGAGGTGGTAGCCCGGGTTCTCCGCCGTGAGACGATCGATCGCCTTCGGCAGGCCGACGGTCGAGATCGTGATCCGCCTTTGGGAGATGCCGAAGCCGTCCGGATCCTGGGCCACTCGCAGCGCCGGCAGCAGCCGGTCGAGGTTCGCCAGCGGCTCTCCCATCCCCATCACGACGATGTGGCTCACCCGCTCCTCCTCGGGCAGCATGTGGGCGAGCCGCAGGATCTGCTCGAGGATCTCCCCGGTGGTGAGGTTGCGCACGACGCCGTCGAGGCCGCTGGCGCAAAACACGCATCCCATCGCGCAGCCGACCTGCGAGCTGATGCAGACGGTCCGCCGGGGGCCCCCTTCGGCGTGGTCGCGGAGCAGGACACACTCGATCCGTTCGCCGTCGGCCAGCTGCAGGAGCAGCTTCTCCGTGCCGTCATCCGCCCGCTGGTGTCGCACGATCGTGGTGGTCCAGAACGCGAACGATGTTTCCAGCCGCTCCCGCAGCCCCTTGGGCAGATCGGTCATTCCCTCGAACGCCGCCGCCCGGCGCCGGAAAAGCCATTGTCGAATCCCCTTCGCCCGCCAGGTAGGCTGACCTTCGGCGGCCAGCCAGCGGTCGAGGGCGTCACCGGGCTCGAGAATGTGCGGCAGGGGGGGCACTGGGGGCATGGGCGTCGGATTCCGGTCCCTCTGGAACCGAGAAAGCAGGGACGGTACCTTGGCAGGGGATCCGACAATTCTACGCTGGACCGAGGACACCGACGAGCGACCGATGAGCGAGAAACGATTCGAGGAGCGGACCCGCTGGGTCTACGACGAGCAGGCCTTTCCCGTCTGGAACGGCTCGTTCGCCAAGCCCGAGCGAACCGAGATGATCCAGGACGACCTGTGGGCCGGCCGCAGCATCGCGATTCTCCTGGCCACCCTCGTGGCGATCGGCCTCGTGCTCGCCGTCAGCACCGTCGCCTTCGTGATGAACTGGCGATAGCCGGGCTTCGGCACGATTCCGCCTCCCACCCGGCGATCGGTCGCCGGGCCTGCTTGACCCTCGTCTGCGACTCCACTAGCCTGACGTGAGGTCTGAGGCGGAGGGAGGTTTCATGCAGTGCCATCGACCTTCTTCGGGTTCGCCTGCTCCGGCGAAGCTGAATCTTTCTCTCGCCGTGCTCGGCAGGCGGGCCGACGGCTATCACGAGATCGAATCGCTCATGGTCGGCACGACGCTGCACGACACGGTCGCGGTCGGGCTCGCTGAACAGGACGGTGCCGAAGGAGCTGGTGTCGATGGAGCTGGCGGCGAGCCGCCGGTCGTGCTCCGCGTGCGATTCGCGGGCAGGCTGGCGACCGAGAGCGGCGCGGCCCTTCGCCGCGATGTGCCCGCCGATCGATCGAATCTCGTCGTGCGGGCCGTGCGTGCGCTCGCGGCTGCGGCGGGCGAATCGCGAGGGCTCGAGATCGAACTCGTGAAGCGGATCCCCTCGGGGGCCGGCCTCGGCGGCGGGTCGAGCGACGCGGCGACGGCGATCCGCGCGGCCGCAGAAGCATGGGGCATCGACTGGCCCGACGAGCGTCTTGCGGAGATCGGCGGCTCCCTCGGCAGCGACGTCCCGTGGTTCTTCGCCGCCGGGCCGGCCGTGGCGAGCGGTCGTGGGGAGCGAATCGAGCCGGTCTCCGGCATTCCGGCGATGTCGGCGGTGATCGCCTGTCCGGCGTCCGGACTGTCGACGCCGCTCGTCTACCGTCACTGCACTCCCGATCCGTCGCGACGGGGTGAGGCGACGAGGCTCGCGGCCCTGCTCGCCGAGGGAAGGCTGCGGGCGGCGAGAGAGGCGATGCACAACGATCTCGAGGCCCCGGCCCGCAGGCTGCTGGGGGATCTCGACCGCCTGCTCGAGTCGATGCGGCGGGCGGGAGCCACGCGTCCGATGCTCACGGGGAGCGGCAGCGCCTGCTTCGCGGTGATCGAGACCGCCGCGCTCGCACGGCGGATCGCGAGCCGGCTCGATCTCGAGGGATGGCCCGGCGTGTTCGTCGTGCGGCTTCTGACGGGAAC
>DHLZ01000286.1:456-1000 GCA_002405515.1 Planctomycetaceae bacterium UBA4655 | reverse complement strand
GAGGTTCGCATCAAGCTCATCGAGGATGCCTCGGAAAAACTGCTCGCTTTCTGCTCGATCACCCTCGACGCGGCATTCGTGGTTCGCGACATCAAGATCATCGACGGCCCCAACGGACCGTTCGTTGCGATGCCGAGCCGCAAGCTCACGAGCCACTGCCACGCCTGCGGCTTCAAAAACACGCTGCGATCCTCGTTCTGCAGCCAGTGCGGCGGCCGGATCGCGGAATCACCGCTGCCCCGCGACGACGATGGACGAGTCCGGCTCTACGCCGACATCGCCCATCCGATCAACGCGGGCTGCAGAGAGATGATCCAGACCCGCGTGGTTCGCGAATACACCTTGGAGCTCGAACGGGCGAAGCAGCCCGGCTACGTCTCCCGATACGACGGCCTCGGCGACGAGGACCACCGCCCGCATCGGCGTCGGCAGTGATGCCGGCGACATGATGCGGGCAGCCGGTCACAGTCGACACTGGTGGTTCGGAGCTGCCCATATGCCGCTCGCCGGACGTTCACTTCGGGCATCCTGCCCTCCGTTCACT
>DHLZ01000286.1:0-147 GCA_002405515.1 Planctomycetaceae bacterium UBA4655 | reverse complement strand
TACGCCGTCTCGGGCATACGGGCAACCCCTCACGGTCAACGCTGCTGGTTCGGAGCTGCCCATATGCCCTCGCCGGACGTTCGCTACGCGACCAATCCGCTTCGCGGATCGGTGCCCGCGTGTCCTCCGCTCACTCGGACCTGACTG
>DHLZ01000139.1:1047-18048 GCA_002405515.1 Planctomycetaceae bacterium UBA4655 | reverse complement strand
CTTCCGATCTAGTCGACGATGCGCAGAGAGGCGGCGCCGAGTCATTCACAAACGCTCGGATTGGGGACTGTTTTTCCAAATCACCCGGCTCTTTGCGCGACCCTGACGCCCCTCTCGGCTCGCGCCTCGGGCTTCCGTGCCGCGAGGGCTTCCGTAGTGCGCAGGCTTCCACATTACGCGGGCGTGCAAACGACGCGGGCGACGTCGCAACTCGACATTCCGGGCCATAAAGGCCCGGAATCATCGAGCACCTAGTGTCCTGAATTTCCGATTCACGACACTAGCCGCCGGTCGCGAGCCGCAGGCCCACGCGGCAGGCGGCGTCGAACGCGGCGAGGTCGAGCATCTCGTCGGTCGTGTGGATCTGCATCTGCCCGCAGCCGAGCGTGACCGTCGGGATGCCGTGGGCCGCCATCCAGTTGGCGTCGAGGCCGCCGTTGCTCACCTCGAACCGCGGCGCGAGGCCGAGGCCCCGCACCGCCTCCGCGGCGGCCACGACGCAGGGCTCGCCCTCCTCGAGCCGGAAGGCCTCGTAGTCGAGCCGCCCTTGGAACGTCACCTTGCCGCAGCGGCCGTTAGAGGACCTCACCTCCTTGGCGGCGGTCTCGAACGCTGCGCGGATCGCCTTCACGATCCGCTCGCGAAACGCCGCATCGTGCCCCCTCGCCTCCGCCTTGAGCGTCGCCCGCTCCGCGACCACGTTCGTCGCACATCCCGCCTCGATGACGCCGACGTTGCTCGTGCCTCGCTTGCCCCCTTTCTCGACGAGACCATGCCATCCATCCCGCACGAGGCTCGCGATCGCGAGCGACGCGATCGCGATCGCCGAAACCCCCTTCTCCGGCGCCACCCCCGCGTGGCTCGGGATGCCGTCGATCCGGATGTCGATGCGGTAGCCGCCCGTCGCACCGACCGTGATCTTCTCGACGGCCCCGCCGTCGAAATTGAAGGCGAGCTTCGGCTTGCCGAGCTGGCCGGCGCCGACGAACCGCGCTCCGTAGAGCCCCACCTCCTCCTGGATCGCGAAGAAGAACGTCAGCGGCGGGTGGGGGAGCTTTCGCGAGAGGATTTCCACGGCCGTCGAGAGCACGACAGCAACGCCCGAGCGGTCGTCGGCGCCGAGCCCGGTCGCCGGATCGGCCGACCGCACCATCTCGCGGCCCTTCACCTTCACGAGCTTCGGCTTCGAGCCGAGGCAGACGGGCACGGTGTCCATGTGGGCCATGAGGAGCCGCCTCGGCGCGGAGGCAAGCGCGGATGAGCCCTCGCCCGGAAGCTTCACGATCACGTTGCCGACGTTCCCCTCGAGCGGCGTCTTCGCGTTCGCCGCGTCGATCGAGATCGCCTCCTTCGGGCAGCCGGCCGCGACGAGCGTCGCGATCACCCGCTCGGCCACGGCCCGCTCGTCCCCCGAGCCGCCACGGATCGCCATCAGCTCCATCACCCGCTTCCTCGCGGCGGCGAGGTCGGGCTCGGGGACGGATGCGACGGCGGCTTTCGCCGACGCGGCGGATGGTTTAGCCTTCCTCGAAAGGGATCGACTCATGCGTATATTCCTCGCCGGCATCATGCAGGGCTCGCACGTCGCGGCACTGGTCCACGACCAGTCCTACCGCGGATCGTTTCGCGAGCTTCTCGAGGCCCATTGGCCCGACGCGGAAGTCTACGACCCGTTTGCCAACCACGCCACTTCCATCGACTACGACATGCGGCGGGCACAGGAGGTCTTCCACCGCCACGTCGGGATGTGCCGGGAGTTCGACCTCGTGGTCGCCTACGTCCCGGAGGCGTCGATGGGAACGGCGATCGAGATGTGGGAGGCGCGGCAGCACGGCCGGAAGGTGGTCGCGATCACGCCGCTCACGCACAACTGGGTCGTGCGGATCACGAGCGACGCGGTCTACCGCGACCGCCGCGAGTTCGAGCACGCGCTCGCCTCGGGCGACATCGACCGGCTCCTCGCGGGTGAGTCGCCGCGGGCCTGATCGCCGGTTTCATCCCCTGCGACGCTCGCTCGCCCGACGGCAGGCCGCGACGAGCTTCGCGGCGTCGGCCCGCGGCACGATCTCCACGACCACGTCGGCCGGCAACCAGTCGTCACGTCGGAGCGCCCTTCCGGTCTTCGCGTCGTCGGCCACGACGATGTCGGCCGCCCCGAGCGACGAGGCGACGAGGTCGCGAACGACGCCCTCGCCGGCGGCCTCCAGGTCGGCGAGCGCCGCATGCACGACGAGAGGCACGCCGGTCTCCACGGCGAGATCCGCGATCGCCCCGGCGTGGAGCACGAGGATGACGTCGGGGTTTTCGTCGTCCACCGCGCGGTAGACAGCCCGCCTCGCATCCTCACGGGCGACCGCGAGATCCTCGTCCGAAAGCCGCACGGCGTCGTGCGGAAAGACGTTCGAGGCGTCGGCGAAGACGACCACCGCCCCGTGCGCAGCGAACCGCTCTGCGTCGGGGTGAGCACATGCCCCGCGTCCCCCGCGACAGCCGTGGTCGATGAGTAGGACCCGCATCGAGGGAATTACACCCGCACGGCGAACCCTCATGCAAGAGACCGGCCGGCCGCCTCAGGCCCCGACGGCCTGCCAGGCGAGCATCGCGGCGGCCATCCACGCGGCCGCGGCCCAGTCGTCGGCCATGACCCCGAGCCCCCCCGGCAGGTGCTCGAGCCTGCGGCAGGGGAACGGCTTCGCGATGTCGAAAACCCGGTGGAGGATCCAGCCCGCGACGAGAACCGGCAGCGAGCGGCCGTCGAACGGAACGGCGAGCATGCCCAGGGGCAGGCTCAACGCCTCGTCGATCACGATCGGCCCCGGGTCGCTCCCGCGGCCGAGACGGCGTGCCGCGGCGGAGCAGATCGGGATGCCCACGAGGTTCGCCGCGACGAGCATCGCGGCCTCGATCGCCGTGGCCGCCTCCGGCCTCGATGCCCACCCGGCAAGCCCCGCCGCCGCCGCCCCGGTCGCCAGCGAGACGCCGACGCCCGCCATCGCTCCCCACGTGCCGGGGGCGAACGGGATCCGTCCGAGCCAGAGGCAGGTGGCGGCCACGACGCTCGGGGAGGTCCAGTCCGCGCGGATTTCAGCCATGATGCTCGCTGCCCCGGGAAGAGTCGTCGGACGTCGCGTAGACTATCGTCATGGATCCCACCGTCACGCCAGCCTCAGACATCGGACGCCTCTCGCTCGTCGAGTATCCGCACCCGGCCCTGTTTCGGAAATCCCGCCCACTGGCGAGGATCGACGACGCGGTCGTGGACGCGGTCGATCAGATGTTCTCGATCATGTACGCCTCCGGCGGAGTCGGGCTCGCCGCCAACCAGGTGGCCCTTCCCTACCGGCTGTTCGTCGTCAACGTGACCGGCCGTCCCGACGAGGGGGAGGAGTTGGTCTTCATCAACCCGTCGTTGAGCCGGCCCCGCGGCACGGCCGTGCAGGAGGAGGGCTGCCTGAGCCTGCCGGGCCTGAGGCAGGACGTGCGACGGCCGGAGAAGGTGGTGCTCGACGCCTGGACCCTCGACGGCGAGCAGGTCAGATTCGATCTCGACGGGTTTCTGGCCCGCGTCGTGCAGCACGAATTCGACCACCTCGAAGGACGGCTTTTCACCGACCGCCTTCCCGAGGCCGCCGCGATCGAGGCCCGTCGCACGCTCGACGAGCTGCGGGTGCTCTTCGACGGCCGGCAGGCGCGGGGTGAACTGCCCGATGACGCCGCGATCAACGCCAGGCTCGACGCGCTCGAACAAGCCCGGTGCCTCGCGTGAGCCCCCCGGCAGCCCCTGCACGTGAGGGCGGGGCGTTCGCGGCCGCCGACGCCGCAGGCCGCCCCCCCTCGCTCGACCTCGTCGTGATGGCCACGGGCCCCTTTGCCGTGCCGATGCTCCGTCGGCTCATGGCCTCACGTCACCGCGTCGTCGCGGTCGTCACGCGGCCGGCCCGCTCGGCACCCGGCCGCAGGCCGCCGCCGAACCCGGTCCGAGAAACCGCCGAGGCGGCGGGCATCCCGGTGATCGATCCGGCCGACGTGAATGAGGCAGCGGCGGTGGCGGCCGTCCGCGGCCTCGCCGGCGACCTCTTCGTCGTCTGCGATTACGGCCAGATCCTCTCGCCGGAGCTGCTCGCGATCCCGCGGCTCGGCGGGATCAACCTGCACGGTTCGCTCCTGCCGCGACACCGCGGCGCCGCACCGGTGCAGTGGGCGATTCTGTCCGGCGACGCGATCACCGGCGTATGCGTGATCCACATGACGCCCGCCCTCGACGCCGGACGGGTGCTCGCGTCGAGCGAGACGCCGATCGGCCGCCGCGAGACGGCGGCCGAGCTCGAGCCGCGGCTCGCGGAGCTCGGAGCCCCCCTCGTGCTCGAGGCGATCGAACGCCTCGCGGCCGCCGAGGATCCATCGGCGATCGGCGAGCCGCAGGATCCGTCCGCCGTCACCCGCGCCCCCCGGCTCTCGAAGGCCGACTCGATCGTCGATTGGTCGCGGCCGGCCGTCGAGATCGACCGACGCCGCCGTGGCATGGAGCCCTGGCCCAGGACGACGACCTTCCTCCTGCGCGACGGGCACGCACCGCTGCGGGTGGTGCTCGAGGATCTCTCACCCGACGCAGCCTCGCCCGATTCGGCCGCTTCCGCTGGCGGATCGCCGCCCTCGTCGCCCGGGACGGTCCTCGCGGCCGCCGAAAGCGGCATCCGGGTCGCCGCTGGAGCCGACACGGCCGTCACGATCACCCGGCTCGTGCCGGAAGGCAGGAAATCCATGACGGCGGCGGAATTCCTGCGGGGAACGCGGATCGCCCCGGGGGACCGTTTTGGCCTGATGGCGGCACCGCCGGACGACCGATGAATTTCCCCAGGCTCCCCGATTGATGCGTCGCGGCGGGGACCGGCGAGGCGGCCGGTCCCCGCCGTTTTTTCCAGGGGAACCTTGCTAAACTCGGCCGCATGACAAAGCGGCTCTGGATCGAAACCGTCGGCTGCCAGATGAACGTGCTCGACAGCGAGCTGGTCGTCGCGGCCCTCCGCCGGCGCGGCTGGGAGCCGGCCGGGTCGCCGGCCGAGGCGGACGCCGTCTTCTACAACACCTGCTCGGTCAGGCAGCACGCGGAAGACAAGGTCTACTCCGCGCTCGGCAGGGTGCGACTCGAGAAGGCGAAGCGGCCCGAGCTCGTGGTCGGCGTCCTCGGCTGCATGGCGCAGAAGGACCAGGATCTCATACGCACGCGGGCGCCCTGGGTCGACCTCGTGGTCGGGCCGGGGCAGCTGCACCGGGTGCCCGCCCTCGTCGACGACGTGCTCGCCGGAAGCGGACCGCGGATCGAGGTGAGCCTCGACCGCACCGCCGGCAGCCGCGACGCGGTCGCGCGGAGCTTCGAGAGCTACGACCCCGACCGCGACCCGACCATGCGGCCGACGCCGTTCCAGGCCTTCGTCCGCACGCAGACCGGCTGCGACAAGTTCTGCGCGTTCTGCGTCGTGCCGAAGGTCCGCGGTCCGGAGCAGGCGAGGCCGCCGGAGGCGATCTTCGCCGAGGCATCCAAGCTCGTGGCCGAGGGCTGCCGCGAGATCACGCTCATCGGGCAGACGGTCAACAGCTACTCCTGGAAGGACGGCGGCCGCACGACGCGGCTCTCCGACCTGCTCGTGGGTCTCGACGCGATCGACGGCCTCGACCGGATCCGGTTCGTGACGAACTATCCGCGGGACATGACCGACGACCTCGTCCAGGCGGTCCGCGACCTGCCGAAGGTCTGCCACTACCTTCACGTGCCGGCCCAGCACGGGTCAGACGCGGTGCTCAAGCGGATGAAGCGGGGCTACACCATCGGGGAATACCTCGAGATGCACGCCCGCGTCCGCGAGGCGATCCCGCACGCCGCCGTGACGAGCGACTTCATCGTGGGCTACTGCGGCGAGACCGACGAGGAGTTCGCGGCGACGGTCGAGCTCGTGCGGAGGCTGCAGTTCAAGAACAGCTTCATCTTCAAGTACAGCCCGCGGCCCGGCACGAAGGCGTTCGAGCGGCTGCCCGACGACGTGCCCGAGGCGGTGAAGCGGGAGCGGAACCGCGTGCTGCTCGAGGCGCAGGCCGAGGCCAGCCTGGCCGGCAACGCGGGATTCGTCGCCACGCGGCAGCGGGTGCTCGTCGAGGGACTGAGCCCTCGCGAGGAGAAGGCGGCGAGCCGCGAGGAGAATGCCGTCGCCGGCGTCGAAGCCGCTCCCGACCGGCAGGCCGATCGTGTCCGGCAGCTCGCGGGACGCACGATGTGCGACCGGATCGTCGTCTTCGACGGCCCCGAACGTCTCATCGGCAGGATTCTCGACGTCGACGTCATCGCCGCCGGCTCCTGGACGCTTTCGGGAGTGCTGCCGAATCTTGACCATGCCGAACCGTGATCCATCCGCGACGTCGATCACGATCGACGGGATGCGTCGATTGCTCGACGACGCCCGCGTCGCGGCCGACTGGGCTCGCAGGGCGGGACTCTCCGACCCGGCGGCCGCGCAGCGGGTGCTCCTCACGATCGCGGAAGGGGGTGTCACGCTCGACCTGCTCGGCTCGCTCGCCGCGAGGCTGCTCTCGATCCTGCCGGAGACGTCGGATCCCGACCGGTGCCTGCGGGAGCTCGCCCGCTCCATAGCCGCGGCCAGGACGCCCCTCTCGGCGGTCGCACTCTTCGACCGCGACCCGGCGAGCCTCGCGATCCTGATGAGGATCTTCTCGACGGGCCCGTTCCTCTCCTCGCTCGTCGTCGAAGACCCGGAAGCCTGGGAGCAGGTGAGGCTCGGCGAGGGGAGGCCGGAGTCGCGAGAGTCGCTCATCGCCGAGGCCAGGGCCCTGACGGCGATGCTCGGCGACGGCGACGCCGTGATGCAGTCGATCCGCCGGTTCAAGCGGCGGCAGATCCTGCGGATCGCCTACGGCGACGTGGTCGCCGGACAGCGGCTCGAGACCGTCACCTCGCAGCTTTCCCACCTGGCCGACGCGGTGCTCGCGGCGGCGGTCGATGCGTCGCTGCGGCGTGTTTCGGCCCAGTGGGGCACGCCGCGGGAGCCCTCCGGCAGACCGGCCACGCTCGCGGTCGTGGCGCTCGGCAAGCTCGGCGGACGGGAGCTCAACTACTCGAGCGACATCGACCTGGTCTTCGTCTACTCGGCCGACGGCAAGGTCGAGGGACCGAGAAGCTCGACGAACCACGAGTTCTTCGAGCGGGTGGTCCGCGAGGTGGTGCGGCTCGTCGGCGGCACGAACGAGCTCGGAATCGCCTACCGCGTCGATCTGCGGCTGCGGCCGCTCGGGGAGAAGGGCCCCGCGGCGATGTCGCTCGACGCGACGCTCCAGTACTTCGACGACCTCGGCCGCACCTGGCAGCGTCAGGCATGGCTCAAGGCGAGGCCCGCCGCCGGCGACGAATCGCTCGGCCGACGCCTCCTGGAGCAGCTGGAGCCGTGGATCTACCACCGTTGGCTCTCGCGGGCCGACATCAGCGGCATCAAGGCGCTCAAGCGGAAGATCGAGCACCGGGCGAAGTCGGAGGGGGCCGAGGCGAGGGACGTGAAGATCGGCCGCGGCGGCATCCGCGACATCGAGTTCGCGATCCAGTTTCTCCAGCTGCTCAACGGCGGCGACTCGCCGGGGGTCCGCACTCCTGCCACGCTCGACGCGATCCGACGGCTGGCGGAGGCGGGCGCGCTCACCGACCAGGAGCGGGGCATCCTCGAAACCAACTACACCCTCCTGCGGTCCGTCGAGCATCGCCTGCAGATTCTCTGCGACCTGCGAACCCATTCGCTGCCGGACTCGGACGAGGACCGCGGGAGGCTGGCCGTGCGAATGGGCTTTCCGAAGGGACGCGACGGGCTCGCGGCCTTCGACCACGCGATCGCGGAGGCGACCTCGCTCGACCGCCAGATCCTCGATCACCTCCTGCACGACGCCTTTCCCGACGAGCCCGATCCCGACCCGGAGGTCGATCTCGTGCTCGATCCCGATCCCGATCCTGCGACCGTCCGCGAGCTGCTCGGCCGGCATGGCTTCCGCGATCCCGCGGCCGCCTACCGGCACCTTCAATCGCTGGCCGAGGAGAAGATCAGGTTTCTCTCGACCCGCCGCTGCCGCCACTTTCTCGCGGCGATCGCCCCCCGACTGCTCTCGGCGATCGGGAAGACGCCCGATCCCGACGCCACGCTCGTGAATCTCGCGACCGTCAGCGAGTCGCTCGGCGGCAAGGGAGTGCTCTGGGAGCTCTTCAGCTTCCATCCTCCCTCGCTGGAGCTCTACGTGAGCGTCTGCGCGGCGAGCCCGTTCCTCTCCGGAATCCTCGTCGGCAACCCCGGGATGATCGACGAACTGCTCGACTGCCTCATGATCGGCCGGCTGCCGACGAAGGCGGAGATCGAGAAGGGCCTCGAGGATCTCTGCCGCGGAGCGGTCGACATCGAACCGATCCTCCACGCCTTCAAGGCGTCGCAGCAGCTCCGCATCGGCGTCCGCGACATCCTCGGCAAACAGGACGTCACGCAGACCACCGCCGCCCTCTCCGACGTCGCCGAGACGATCCTCCGAAAGCTCGTGGCCCGCGAGGAGGCGAGGCTCGTCGAGAGGCTCGGCGAACCGATGGTGGGGGAGGGGTCGAGCGTCGGGATGCGGGCGGAGCCGGTCGTGCTCGCGATGGGGAAGTTCGGCGGCCGCGAGATGAACTACCACAGCGACGTCGATCTCGTGTTTCTCTACGACCACGACGGCATCACCTTCCAGCCCCGACGCGGAGGGAAGACGGCCGACAGCACGACGAACGCCCATTTCTTCAGCGAGCTCGCCCGCCGCGTGCTCAAGGCGTCGAATGCGTTCGGGCCGCACGGCAGGCTCTACGAGATGGATTCCCGGCTGCGGCCGAGCGGCCGCAGCGGCGCGACCGCGACCTCTCTCGACTCGTTCGACCGCTACTTCGCCCCCGATGGCCCGGCCGCGGTCTGGGAACGGCAGGCGCTCACGAAGGCGAGGGTCGTCGTCGGATCGCAGTCGTCCGTGAAGCGAACGATGGAGATCGTGGCGAGGGCGGCGTACGAGCGTGATTGGTCCGCGGACGAGTTCGAGGCGATCCGGCGGATGCGGTATCGGATGGAGGAGGGGGCGGCGGCGACGAACCTCAAGCGGGGACCGGGTGGCGTGGTCGACATCGAGTTCGCCGTGCAGGCCCTGCAGCTCGCCCACGGCGGCGGCGAGCCGGTCCTCCGCGTCACCGAGACGCTTCGCGGGCTCGAGGCGGCCCACGCAGCCGGGCATGTCGGCGACGAGCGGTTCGAGTTTCTCGAGACCTCCTACCGCGTGCTCCGCGCCATCGAGGGGAGGCTGCGGCTGATGGACGCGGCGGCACGGCACGAGGTTCCGAAGTCGGCCGAGGAGCAGGCAAAGCTCGCCCACCTGCTCGGCTACGCCTCCACCGAGCAGCTCACGACCGACCTCCAATCGCTCACCGCCCGCACCCGCCGCGAGTTCGAGGCGGTCTTCAACGAGCTCGCCGCGTCGCCCACATCTCGTAGGCGAGCGGGAGCAGGGACATGAGCACGATCCCCACCACGACGAGCTCGAAGTGCTCCTTGACGATCGGGACGTTGCCGAAGAAGTAGCCGGCCAGCGTGCAGCTCGCCACCCAGAGCAGCCCGCCGAGGACGTTGAACCAGAGAAACTGCGGGTAGTGCATCCGGCCCACGCCGGCCACGAACGGCGCGAACGTGCGGATGATCGGCACGAACCGGGCGAGCACGATCGTCTTGCCGCCGTGCTTGTCGTAGAAGGCCCTGGTCTTTTCGAGGTTCTCGTGCTTGAGGAACCACGTGTTCATCCGGAAGGCCCGCGGCCCCGCCCAGCGGCCGATCGCGTAGTTGAGCGTGTCGCCGAGGACCGCGGCCGTGAACAGCAGGCCGAGCAGGAGGAGGATGTCGAGGTGGTCCGGGTAGATCGCGGCGAGGGCGCCCGCGGCGAAGAGCAGCGAGTCGCCCGGCAGGAACGGCGTCACCACGAGCCCGGTCTCGCAGAGGATGATCGCGAACAGGAGCACGTAGGTCCACGGGCCCCAGGACTCCATCACGGCATGCAGGTGCTCGTCGAGATGGAGAAAGACGTCGAGGAGATACCGCACCGCGTCCATGAAGCCTCCCATGATGCTCGATCCCGTCAGGGTGTGCCGCGAGGTTCGCGACGGTCCCGGAACCTCCGAACGAGCACATCATGGGACGGCGTGACGACCAGGTACACCCCGATCGACAAGATCGCGAGATCACGCGACAAAAGCCCGGGTGAGAGCATCCACCAGAGCCCCCCGACCGCCGCGAGCGTCGGCAGCAGGAGCGGCAGGCCCCCGAGGTGGATCCGGACCACCGACGCCGAGAGGCACCGCGGCCCGGGCTCGGGCATGACCGAACGCAGGTGCCGCCAGGCGTGCCAGCAGAGGTAGTAGATGCCGACGGAAAAGAGGGGGTCGGCGAACCAGCCGACCGCCGCGAAGACCACGAGTTCGGCCAGGAGCCATCGCGTGCCGCGGCCGCGGCGGCAGGCCGACTCCACCATGACCGCGGCCGCGGAGGCGGCCAGAACCGCCCATCCGGCATGGGCCACGCTCGACGGGTCGAAGAGCGGTTGACCCGAAGCCCGCGAGTGGAGGAGTTCGACGAGTCGATCCGCCACCGACGCCGTCCGTCCGGGCCACGCCGCCGCCGGCATCCCGAGCACGACACCGGCCCTCGCCATCGCGAGCACCGCCTCCGGCAGCCGCATCCGGCCCGCGAGCCCGCCGGTCGTCTCGTCCCCGTCGATGCCGATTTCCGCGTCGCGATGGCCGATGCCGAAGTGCCAGATGCTCACGAGCGAGAAGAGCAGGATGGTGGCGACGGGAGCGAGTGCGAAGGCCGCGGCCACGGAGGCCATGCCGACCAGGTAGAGCAAGCCCCCGAGGACGAGACCGCGAATCGAGCCGCCGGCGAGGAACCTGCCGAGGGTGACGTCGGCCGCGCCATGGGGAAGCCCGACGACCACGAGCGAGACGATCCAGACCCAGGGCCCGGCTGCTTCCGTCCAGACTGGCCCGGCGACCATCGCGAGCGTCGCGGCGACGGCCAGGATCGCGAGGGGAGCGTCCCGGAATGCGATCCTCTCGAACGCCGCCGCGCCGCACTCCGCCGCGCCGCGAGCGCGGCGCGGCGGAGTCGATGACGCGATTCCGGCCGCCGACGGCGTGTCAGCCGCGGGAATGGCCGTGTTCATGGCTCATCGCCTCGATCCCATGATAGGCGACGAGGCCGAAGCCGACCTTGTTGATGACGTCCGCGATGTTGTAGATGATCTCGCGGTACTCGCCGTAGCCGGCACGTGCCATGAGGAACCCGATCGGGTAGATCGCCCAACCGATCAGGACGAACAGCCGCATGGTCTCGAGCGCCCTGGCGAGCGGAGCGGGGGCCTCCATGATCGCCTGGCCGAGCGACATGTAGAGCACGTAGACGATGAAAGCCTCGAATCCGCAGGAAACGAGGAAGAACGTCCACCACCGCTCCGAGTTGACCTGCGAGGTCTCGGCGATGAAGGCCGTCACGATCATCGCGACGTCGAGCAGCACGAGCTGCCAGAAGAACTTCGTGCCCCGCTCGCCCATCCGCAGCAGCAGCGGAAACTTCAAGAGCAACAGCGGCGTCGTGAAGAGCCAGTCCACGTACCGCAGCGCCGTCGGAAACTCGCCCGTCTTGTAGACGTCCGTCATCTTGAGGTAGTGGAAGCAGGCGATCGCGCAGACGAGCCCCGCCACCACCATCGTGCTGCGGTACTCCGGCGCCACGTTGCTCCGCATGAGGAAGAAGTAGAGCGCCCCGGCTCCCATCGCCACGGTCCCGGCGAAGAAGAGATACAGGGTGAGCGTCTGAAGCTGCGTGCCGAGCCCCGCTGCCGGATCGAATTTCATCGAAACGGCGCCGAAGTCGGCCAACAGGGCGTTGGCTGAAATGGAAAACATAGAGGAACCCTCCCTTTCTGCCGCCACACATCGCGCAGCGGACACCGACCCCGAACGAGCGGCCACCGCAGCGCGGTAAGGAGCGACTCGTCCCGGGAGCGAATTATTCACATGCGGGGGGGCCGGGCAACCTCGAAACCCGAGGATCTCGCGGCCGCGCGACGCACGACGGCGCGGCCGAAAGGCCGCTCGTCTCCGTAAACCGTTGGCCAGCCGAGGCTTCCCGGCGTCGAGCGACGCGAGGCGACGGGTCAGACCCCAGACCTCTCGGCCATCGTTTCAGCCTGACGGCGGACATCGAGGCCGACCCCGCGGCTCCACGCATCGAGCAGCCGGCCGAACATCGGCCCAGGACGGCCCCCGCCGATCGGACACCCGTCGAGACTCGTGGCCGGAAGCAGGCAGTTCGGCGTGCTCGAAAGCAGCAGTTCGTCGGCCTCGCCGCACTCGCCGAGCGAGAGCGTGCGTTCCTCCCAGGCGATTCCTTCCGCGGCGGCGAGGCGGCGGACGTGGCCGAGACTCACCCCCGAAAGCGCGTCGGCCGGTGGAGGAGTGACGAGCTTTCCGCCGATCGCCGCGATGACGTTCGCCGTCGAGGTCTCGCTCACGCGGCCGTCGGCATGGCACAGGAGGGCACGCCCGCCGGGAATCCTCGCGGACGCCTCGCGATCCGCGAGGTGGTAGTGCATGCGGCTGCGGCACTTGAGCGCGATCGGCCAGCAGTCGTCCGGCACCTGCCTCACCGACACGCCGACGACCGCGACCCCCGAGGCGTAGGCTCCGGCCCACAGCCGGAACGCGAGGGGGAAGGAGTGCACGAGCACCCGCGGCCTGCCGGCGACGCCTCCGTGCTGCGCGGGCAGGTCGCCGGGGGTCGCGACCACGCAGACGCCGAGATCGTCTTCCGGATCGAGCGACGCATGGTTGCGGGCTGCGACCTCCGATGCGGCCTCGAAAACCTCCGCGAGCGGCATCGGCAGGTCGATGCCCGCCACCGCGAGCGATCCCTCCATGCGGCGGGCATGCTCGTCGGCGAGAAACAGGCGACCACGAAAGGTCCGCAGCTGTTCCGTGACAGACGCCCCGAGCACGAATCCCGCGTCGCCGACCGGGACAGAAAGCACTTCCGCGGGAACGATCCGACCGTCAGTCCACGCGATCATAGGCCACGCGATCATCCGATCGGATCGCCACCGTTTGCCCGCGCTGCCGCCGTTTGCCCGCGCTGCCGCCCTTCGCCTGCGTCGCCGTCGATTTGAATGGAGAATAGGGGATTCCATGAAGCGATGGACCGCTGTGTGCGTCTGGGTAAGCGATCTTACGTCCGACTCGGACGGGATTCGAGTCAGGGCGAAAACCGCTGCCGGAGCCGCAAGCATGGCCAGGTAAGTCTGGAAATTGACCAAGGGTGCCAACTGCAGCTTGGAGAGGGTTTCGATTTTGACTCCACGCAGGCAGCGGGAGCTTTTTGACTGCCACGCATGGAGGTGGCATATACCTAGCAGAAGGGGCCACCAATGGATACTTCGCTCACTTTGCGTGAGTTCCTTCGGGACTTTTACGCGCCACTAAAGGGAATCTCGATCAAGGTCGGCGAGTTCGTTCAGACGGGCGGCGATCGCCGCGGCACGGTCCTGAAGACGCTTGAGGTTCGAATATGTCATTGTTTTCGGCCCTGCTGTTGTGCTGGCCGAAAACGCAAAAACGCGGCGGCCAGCGGATGTGTGAATCCCGCAAGCGCGCCGCGTTTTGATTCCTTAACGCGGCCTGTCGGCCGCAACCAAAGAGGGAAAGTCACGCAGGCGTGCGTTCTTCCCCGGGCGCCGCAGCAACCTGATTAAAAAAACGGCGCTCTCACTGGATGATGGTTGGACTTCACTCTAACCGGACCCAGGAGAGCGCCGTGGATTCGTTCATCAAGAAGTTCGGGGGCTCGATCTCCTCCTCATTGGAGTGCTTCGACCGGGTGATTTTCAAGGGTCACCTGCCATTCCAGAACGAGGCCCGGCTCAACGGCTTCGTGGACCACGTGCTGAAAATCCGGCGGAAGGACTTTCTGAAGCTTCTGGAACGGCATTCCAACGACCTGGTCGCCCACGGCAAAGCGCTGGCCGAGGCCGCCGGGCGACCCTACGAGTACAAACAGGGCTTTTTCCGCAAGGAGGCCTGGATCGACGGCATCATCCGTCGCGACAGGCTGACCGAAGGCCTCGTCGCCGTGCTCTGCGTCCAGGAGACGTGCAGGACCGTCCGGCTGGTGCATGCGAAGGGGCGGCCGGTGCTGGTGCACGCGCGGCGGCCGCAGCGGGTTCTCTACTTCTACTACCTCGACCGTGACTTCGGGCTCATGTACGTCCGCATTCAATCCTGGTTCCCGTACACGGTGCAGGTCTACGTCAACGGCCACTCCTGGCTGGCGCGACAGATGACCCGACGGCGGATGCGCTTCATCCAGCACGACAACGCCTTCACGAGCCTCTACAATCCGACGAAAGCGCAGCGGCTTGCCGACGGGTTCTCCCAGCTTCCGTGGGTCCGCCTTCTCGACCACTGGGCCTCTGTCGTCAATCCGCTCTTGAAGACTCCGCTCCTCCGTGACTGCCGCTACTACTGGACGACCACGCAGGCCGAATACTCCACCGACGTGCTGTTCGCGAGCCGCGACAAGCTCGCCGAGCTGTATCCCCGGCTGCTCGACCATGCCACGGTCAACTTCGGCGCCGCCGATATCCTCACGTTCCTGGGTCGCAAGCTGTCGCCCCAGTTCCTCGGCGAGGTGGTCACAGACTGCAAGAAGCAGCGGCTTCCGGGAGCCAGGATCAAGCACCGGATGAAAAACAACTGGCTGAAGATGTATGACAAGTTCGGCCGGATCCTCCGGGTCGAGACGGTGATCAACGACCCGTACGAGTTCCGCGTCTGCCGCAAGCGGGAGCGGAACGGGGAGCACCGCATGGTGTGGTGCCCCATGAACAAGAGCGTTGCCAATCTGCACCATGTCGAACGGGTGGCCCGTGCGGCCAACCAGCGGTATCTCGAAGCCCTTTCGGTCGTCAATGACCCTGCGCCGTCCTACTGCAAGGTGGAACGGCTTGCCGAGCGACAGGTGGTCGCTCAGCGTTCATACGCCGGATTCAACCCGGCCCGCCGCGACGACGTCCGCCTGTTCGCCGCCGTGCTCGATGGCAACAACCTGCTCCGTGGCTTCCGCAACGCCGACATCCGCGGCCGGATCTTCCCGGCGGTCCAGGATCCAATTCTGGGGCGACGGCAGACGCACGCCGTGGGCCGCCTCCTCAAGAGGCTTCATGTCCGGGGACTCGTCGCGAAAGTGCCGCGAACCAGACGCTGGCGGGTCACGGCCGTCGGCCAGTCCGTCCTCGGGGCCTGCGTGCGACTGCACCATCACGGCCTGGCGACCGCCATCTGAAAGATGCGCGCAGACGACGTGCATGTGACGGAGTAAGAATTTAAATCGCTCGCACTGCTCCCTGCGAAGTCCCTCGCAACGTTTGTGTCTATGTGTATCCTATCGAACCACAAGTGAGTTGTGCATCCTAGTCGTTGACCCACTCGACGGTGAAGCCCCATTCCTCCGCTTCGCGCAGCGAGTCTTCCGCCGGCTCTCCGAGCGCAAGAAACTGCTCCTTCGTCTTGCCGCGAGTGTAGTTCTCGAAGCCTCTCTTCTTATCGGCCATCACGCCGATGTAGTTTTCCTCGTATCCATAGCTGAATTTCTTATCTTCGGGAGGAACGTCTTCCCACTTCCTCGGAGTGAATATAGCGCTCATATTTTCTTTTTCGTCGGCTTTGGTTTTGCGGAAGCGTACTGTGACCACAATTTAGCGGCGTGTCCTGGGCGAGTCTTTGTCAACTCCTCCATTTCTATGACGCGATTCAATTCTGGGTTGGTGTGAAGTGACGTAGGAGTGCCGTTGCTGGCCGGAACATCCAACCCGGGCTTCTTCAGGTAGCTTTTGTATTGCTTCTCTGTGACCGGCTGCCCCGGCACCAGACCTGCCGCCTCGACGAGAGCCACGCGGGTCTTCCCGCAGCCCATGCCAAGGTGCAAACGTGCAGACAGGCGGTGCTTCGCCCAATCGATAGCTTCCTGCTGGTGCGTCCAAATGGCGGCCCAAATGTAGGCCGCGCTAGGATACCTGTCAACACACTAAGCGGGCTGACGAATTCGTCCGCGCTTTTTTCCTGCGGCCTCTGCCTTATCGAGTTCGCGGCAGAGTTTTTCCGAGGACTGCCTGGACACTATCCAGAGCTTCGGAGATCTTGTTCGTTCGCTCCACAGCCTGCGGGCAACGAGCCGCCCATCGGCAATGAGTCGCGGCACCCGCGTCGCGTAAAGCCGAAGGATTCTCGCCGCCTCGTCGATGTCGACGGCGTCCTCGTAGGCAATCTGTGGCCTGCCCTTCTCGCCCAGAATCCGCAGAGCAGCAGGCCTCATGTGTTCATAAGCCCTCGGCCTGCCCTCGAACTGCCCGGTGCGTATCAACTCCTCGTAGTCTCGCCAGTTCTGCTCCGCCTGCCGCAGCCCGTACACGGCAAACGCACGCCCTTCTTCGCCGCCGATGATCCGGCAGTCCAGCAGGCCGGCGTTGACCATCTTTTTCGGCCGAGCCCAGTGCAGCCCCATGATGCAGGCCGCCTCGAAGGATCCAATCGCCTCGTTTTTCATGGTGTCCTCCGGTATTTCTCGCCCGCTTTTGTCGCCACTTGACTTTCAGAAGTGCAATGGAGGATAGGGGATTCGAACCCCTGACCTTCTGGCTGCCAGCCAGACGCTCTCCCAATTGAGCTAATCCCCCTAGGGTGTTCGGGGGCGACAGCAGGCGGGAAACCGATCATCGACACACTAACGCTCTCGTGGAGCCCTGTCAACGAGGCCACCCGACCCTCATCCCTCGAGCAGTTTCCGGAAGGCCGCCTCGTCGATCACGGGAACGCCGAGTTGGCGAGCCTTGTCGAGCTTGCTGCCGGCC
>DHLZ01000139.1:0-898 GCA_002405515.1 Planctomycetaceae bacterium UBA4655 | reverse complement strand
TTGTCGAGCTTGCTGCCGGCCTCGGCGCCCGCGACGACGTAATCCGTCTTCTTCGACACGCTGCCGCTCGCGCGTCCGCCGGCCCGCCGGATCGCCTCCTCCGCCTCGTCCCTGCTGAAACCCTCGAGCGTTCCCGTCACGACGATCGTCCTGCCCGTCAGCGGCCCGGGCCGCACCCGCTCCGACTCCGGAAGCTCCATGTCGACTCCCGCCCCCGCGAGCGCCACGATCACGCTGCGGCCGTATCCGCCCGAGAGCCACTCGTGGACGCTCGACGCGATCACCGGGCCGATCTCCGGCACCTCCGCCAGCTCCTCCTCGGATGCCTTCGCGACCGCGCCGATCGAGTGAAAACGCTCCGCGAGAATCGTGGCGACCCGTGGGCCGACGTGGCGGATGCCGAGCGCGTTGAGCACCCGCACGAGCCCGCGTGCCTTGCTCTCCGCGATCTCGCGGACGAGTGACTCGGCCGACTTCCGGCCCATCCTCTCGAGCCCCTCGAGCTGGTCGACCGTGAGGGAGTAGAGGTCGGCGTAATCCCGCGCGAGCCCCCGCTCGACGAGCTGTTCGACGAGCTTGTCGCCGAGCCCCTCGATGTCCATCGCGCCCCGCGACGCGAAGAACCGCAGCCGCTCGCGGCATCTCGCCGGGCAATGGACGTTCGGGCAGCGGATGTAGACACCGTCGGGATCCTTCACCACGGCGGACCCGCACTCCGGGCACGCCGTCGGCGGCTTCCAGGTGGGCGGCCGCCCCTTCCGCAGGTGCTTCTCCACGCGAACCACGTGGGGGATCACCTTGCCCGCCTTCTCGACGACGAGCACGTCGCCGACACGGACGTCCTTGCGGGCCACCTCGTCGGCAAAGTGGAGGCTCGCCCGCCGCACGATCGTGCCGG
>DHLZ01000249.1 GCA_002405515.1 Planctomycetaceae bacterium UBA4655 | reverse complement strand
AGCTTCGGCACCGCCGTTATCTCGTTCGAGCCTTCGTCGACTGCCACTTGTCCAAGGCAGACTTGCTGATCACTGGTCCACGCGTTGAGCATGTGCAGTGCGTCTTTTCCGGGAGAACTCAGACGTGTCGAGTCGAGCGAACACCCTCCCGAACGTATCGTGCGAGGGGATGCCGTTGGGAAGCTCGAGAAACCGGGCAAACCATTCCCTCTTTTTCTTGCCGAACCGCTCGACGTCAGCCCACCCCTCCGCCCCGCAGATTGCCGCGCACAAGGCGATGGCCACCATGTCGATCAGCAGGTGGCGCTTCGTCCGCATCATCCGCGGGTCGGTCAGGTCCTCGAAGTGTGAAAGAATTACAGGCGTCGTTGAAACAATCACAAGTCGTCCTCCATGACAAAGGGCAGGTGGCGTGCGGCCACCGCCGCCCGCTTGCCTTTCGACGACTCACCGCAATACTCGTGCCGCTCTCAGAAGATGCGATTGCCCTGTGCAGCACCCGCTGGGATGTGCGGGCGTCGAGCCTTCCGAGTCGCTTGACGAGCCGGGACTGGTCAACGGTTCGAATCTGGTCGAGCACGATTTGCCCCACCTTTCCGGCGAACCGGCAGGGAACGCGGGTCGGATAATGGCGTCCCTTCGTGGTCATTGGGGCCACGATCGCCGTCTGGATGTGATGGTTCATCTCGTCGGGCGAGACGACAAGGCAGGGGCGGGTCTTTCGGATTTCGCGTCCGATGCTCGGGTCGAGGGCGACCAGATACACATCGAAGCGGTTGATCACCATTCCCATTCGTCACGGTCCCACGTTGACGAAGACCGCGGCGGCTGATCGACCAGCCGGTCGTCACGCTTCGCTGACATGGTGTGAAACGCGTCGGCCCAGCCGGCCCGCGGCCCCGTGACGGCACGAACGAGGAGCATGCCGTCGCGGGCTTCGAGTTCGACGTCACCCGCCAGCCCGGTCCTCTCGAGAAGCGGCCTCGGGATACGGATTCCCAGGGAGTTGCCGATGGGCACGATCTTGGTCTTCATGATTTCTTGGTCTTCATGATTTTTTCAGGCTCACGAACGGGATGTAATTACAGTGTAGTCACGACAGTTCCCGGCGGCAACACGGCTGAGACGACCATGCCATTCGTGCGGTCATGCCGCACGGGTCAGCTCGCGGCGTCGAGGTAGGGATCCTGGCTCATCTGGATGTGCGCCTCGGCCCGCTGACGCTCGTGGTATTCGAGCACGCGCCGTTGCCTGGCGTGCCTCGCCTCGACGAGTCGCTGCGCCTTCTTGAAGAGGCCGAGGAGCCGGCCCGAAGATCCGTCGGTCTGACTCGCGAGCCGGCCGGCGAGCCTCGCGGCGATCCGCTTGGCCCGTGCGGGGCCGTAGCCCATCGTGAGGATGTCGTCGTCGAGCGCCGCGTATTGCCGCCAGGTGCCCGGGTCGCCCTGCCGTCCGCAGCGGCCGATCAGCTGCCGGTCGATGCGGGCGGAGTCGTGCAATTCCGTGCAGATCACGTGGAGTCCGCCGAGCTCCTTGATGTCCTCGCCGAGCTTGATGTCGGTGCCGCGGCCGGCCATGTTCGTCGAGACGGTGATCTTCCCCAGCTGTCCCGCCTCGGCCACGATCTCGGCCTCCTTCGCGACTTGTCTGGCGTTGAGAACCGTGCAGGCCATGCCCGCCTCGGCGAGGAGCCTCGCGACGTCCTCCGACTTGTCGATCGAACGGGTGCCGATGAGCACTGGGCGGCCCTCGGCATGCATCTGCTTCACCTCATCGACGATCCGTCGGAGTTTCGTGGCGTAGTCGGCGACGACGACCGGCGTGAGCTGCCTGCGGATCGCAGGCCGATTCGTCGGCACGACCGCGACGGCGACGTCGTAGGTGCGGGAGATCTCGGGGGCGCTCGAGGCGATCGTGCCCGTCATGCCGGCGAGGTGGGGCCAGCGGGCGAAGAGATCCTGGATCGTGATCCTCGCGGCATGGCCGCTCGGCACGGTCGGCTCGAGCCCCTCCTTCGCCTCCACCGCCTGGTGGAGACCGTCCCGCCAGGTGCGTCCCTCGGCGGCACGGCCGGTGAATTCGTCGATGATCACGATCTTGTCGTCGCGGATGACGTACTGCCGGTCGCGGATGAAGGATTCCTTCGCGCGGATTGCCCGCTCGACGGCGTCGTAGATCGCAAGCAGGCTCGTCGATTCGAGCAGGGCGGGGCGGCGGATGGCCCTCACCCGGCTGCGGCCACGGCCGAGCAGTTCGCAGGTCTGCTTCTGCCGGTCGAACTCGTAGTCCTCGTCGCGGATGAGATCCACCGCCGCGGCCGCCGCGAACCGGAAGAGCGCCTGCTGCTGGGCCTGTGCCTCCCCCGGGGGCGAGGCGATGATGAGCGGAGTCCTCGCCTCGTCGATGAGGACGTTGTCGGCCTCGTCGACGAGCGCGAACCAGTAGGGCCGCTGCAAAAGCTTCGACGATCCCGACGCGGAGCCGCCGACGAGCGTCGCCCCGAGGTCGCCCCGGCCCTCGGCGATCTCGCGGCCCACGAGCCGGTCCTTCAGGAAGTCGAACCCGAATTCCTTCGCCGTGCCGTAGGTCACGTCCTTGGCGTAGTTGTTTCGCCGCTCGTCGAAGTCCATCTCCGACTGGATGATGCCGACCGACAGGCCGAGCCGCTTGTAGATCGGCTCCATCCACTCGGCGTCGCGCTTGGCAAGGTAGTCGTTCACCGTCGCGAGGTGCGCCCCCTTGCCGTAGAGCGAGTAGAGCACGAGGGGGAGCGTCGCCACGAGCGTCTTCCCCTCCCCCGTCTGCATCTCCACGATCGCGCCGCGGACGAGCGCGACGCCCGCGAGCAGCTGCACGTCGAAATGCCGCATCGAGAGCGCGCGGCGGCCCGCCTCGCGGGTGGCTGCGAAGCATTCCACGATGAGCGACTCCGGCGGCTCGCCCGCCCGGGCACGGTAGGAGAGCGACCGTCCGAGCCGCTTGATGGCCACGTCGTCGAGCGACTGCATCTCGGGCTCGAGTTCGGCGATCTCTCCGACGAGCCGGCGGGCCGCCGCGTCGATCGCCGGCCGCCGTCCGGGGGCGATGCCCTTGAGCCATTCGATCATGGGCGACGCTCGATCATGCAGGCAAAGTTCCTTGGACCGGATACCCCAAGTGTACGCGACGCCCCGCGGCGAGCTGGGTGCTGCGGCCGCATACGGAATCCGGGCTCACCACCAACACCGGAGGCGTCACGGAAGCCCGAGACGCGAGCCGAGAGGGGCGCGGGCGGGGCAGCGGCGGAACGGGTTGTTTTGCACCGCTGCGGGCTTGGGGGGGCGTTGTTGATGGACGTTGCGTCAACTCGCAGGGCCATCGTCAACTCCCCTCTCGGCTTGCGCCTCGGGCTTCCGCGGAGGGGCGGGCTTCCGGATTTTTTCAAGCTCGGCCTCCAGGGAAGCCCGGGCCCAGTCCGCCATGAAGCCTCGGTCGATCCAGCGGCGAAGTGCCCAGGCGGCGGCATCGCGGACGACCGAATCAGTGTCGCGGAGGGCCCTCGCCAGCGGCTCGGCGGCCGCCGCATCGGGGGAGTTGCCGAGGGCGATCGCCGCCGACCGTGCGAGGCCCCGCCGCTTCGCCCGGGTGATCGGCGACCCCTTGAATCGCTTCCGAAAGGCCTCTTCGTCGAGCGAAAGCAGCTCTGCGAGCGGCAGCGATTTCTCCCCGCCGCGTGGGGCGAACGACGGCTCGGCCGAGACCGGGGCATGCCGGTTCCAGGGGCAGACTTCCTGGCAGATGTCGCAGCCGAAGATCCAGCCGTCGAGCTTTCCGCGAAGGCTCTCGTCGATCGGGCCTCGATCCTCGATCGTGAGGCTGCTCGTGCATCGCCGCGCATCGAGCACCCTCGGCGCGACGAGCGCGCCGGTCGGACAGGCGTCGAGGCAGGCCGTGCAACTGCCGCAGTGGTCGGTTTCGATCGGCGTGGAGACCGGAAGCTCGACATCGGTGAGGAGGGCCGTGAGAAAGAACCAGCTCCCCGCTTCCGGGCTGATGAGCATGGTGTTCTTGCCGAACCAGCCGAGGCCGGCGAGACGGGCGAACTCCCGCTCCGCGATCGGCGCCGAATCGACGACGCCGCGGGACCGCGATCCCGGAACGCGATCACCGAGCCACTCGGCGAGGGCGGTGACGCGGCGACGAAGCAGATCGTGGTAGTCGTCGCCCCAGGCGTACCGGGCCAGCTTCCCGCGGCCAGGCTCGTCGGGGGCCCGCCAGTCGGCGGCGACGGTCGAGTGGTCGGTCGCCAGCATCACGACGCTCCGAACGCCGTCGAGCAGGCCCGACGGATGGCGGCGGATCGGCTCATGCCGCGAGAGCCACCCGGTCATCGCGCCGGCGAGCCCTTCGGAGAGCCAGCCGCGAAACCGCTCGTGACGGGGCGTCTCGACGGCCGCTGCGATGCCCATCCGGGAAAAGCCGAGCCTCATGGCCTCGGTCGAGAGGGCGTCCACGATCTGCCGGGCTGCGGACGCATCGATCGGGGCGGCAGGCATGTGCGATCGCAAAGACGCGGCGGATTGGGGCGGCTGGGAGGGCGGGGCGTCGGCGGGAGAGGTGGGTCTTTCGAAATGCTCTGGACCGCACCTGCCGAATCGCTACTCTCCCGCCGACACCCCCCCTTGGCAAGGCCCATCGGAGACCCGATGTCGTGACTGCAAAACACTCCCACCCGCAAGACGCCTTCATGCCGACTGTCCGGGTGCCACTCGTCATCGCGGCAATCGCGGCCTGCTGCGTGGTGTCCATGGTTGTCGGCTGTCAGACGCCTCCCCAAAACGCCTACGCGGGCACGGTTCCACCGCCCTCCACGGGCATGATCGGTCAGCCGGCCCCCTACGCTTCGTACGTCGCGACACCACAGGGCGCGGCCTACCCCGGTGCCGCGCCGCTGCCGGGGCCTGCGACGAGCTGGCAGAGTGCGACTCCCTCCGCCCCGCCGCCGACATTCGCCACGACGGCGCCTGCCACGATGCCGCCTGCGACGATGCCGCCCGCCACGACGCCGCCCGCGCCGAACAACAATTCATGGAGCTGGGCACAGACCGGCAACCAGCCGACGGCCCCGTCGCTCCAGCAATACGGCAACCAGCTCAACAATCAGCTCAACCAGGCCCAGCAGGGCCTGTCGCAGCAGGGGCAGCAGCTCACCAACCAGTGGAACAACACGGCCAACCAGTATCAGCAGCAGCTCTCGCAGCAGCCCCAGCAGTGGGCGAACCAGGCCCAGCAGAACCTCGCCGCCCAGCAGCAGCAGATCGGCAACCAGCTCCAGAACTCGGCCAACCAGGTGCAGCAGCAGTTCAACAACTCGATGCAGCAGGCCAACACGCAGGCGCAGCAGGCCATGCAGCAGGCCTGGCCGCAGCAGCCGACCCAGCAGACCGCCAACGGCAACTGGTGGCCGTTCACGAGCCCCAACCAGGTTCCGCCGGCCCGGGCCACTCCCGCGATGCCGACGAAGTATTGACGCGGGCAATACTGCCGTGACCGCCTGTCGGGCAGTTCTTACCCAGAGCACGATGTTGTTGACTGGGGTATTCGGAAGACAGACCGACACCCCCGGTCACACGGAAGCCCGAGCCGCGAGCTTCCCTGCAGGCGATTGCTGGACATCACCGGAAGCCCGAGGCGCAAGGTGCCCTGCAGGCGTGGGAAGGAGATGCCCGGGAGCCCGAGGCGCAAGCAGAG
>DHLZ01000036.1:30016-40312 GCA_002405515.1 Planctomycetaceae bacterium UBA4655 | reverse complement strand
CGCCGCGCTCCCCTCCTCGTCATAGCCCCCTCCGGGCGTCCGCCGCGTGCTTCCGTGAAAGTCAGCAGGCCGAATTGCCCACAGATTTTGATGCTCCCGGCACCGATCCAGCAGCGTTGACCAGCGTCGACCGTGAGGGGCAGCCCCGAACCCGGCCCGTTGGCCAGCCCACTCACTCCTCCTCGACCTGCTCCTCGAGGTCGCGGACGTAGCGGCTCCGCATCTGGCCGAGCAGCATGCCGAGGTAGACGTTCGCGCCGAGCGAGAGGAAGAGGGCGACGAGCGATCCGATGAGCCAGCCCCACGGCCGCTCCTGCTTCACGATGGTCGTCGGCTCGATGCTCGACGGCCTCGCCATGGCGGCGACGGCGACGGGCCGTGGACGGCGGGCGGCGTCGGCGACCGAACGCTCCACCGACGGGGGCCAGGCGTCGGCGACGTAGATGCGGACGCTCCGCACGTCGCGGGCGTCGGCGGGAACGTCGCTGGTGAGCAAGTGGGGGGGCTGCGCACGGACGAGATCGGGCTCGACTCGCACGAGATAATCGATTCCGCCGTCGTCGGTCGGCACGAACGCGGCCTCGATGCCGCCGATCAGGAGTCCGGCGGCGGCGAACAGGATCTTGAGCATCATGAGTTCCTCGGGGGGCTGCGGTCGCCCAGATTTCACACCGCGCAGACTTCACACCGCCCAGATTTCACCCTGTGGACGGGCGGCGTGCAACTTCCGGCCCGGGGAGGCTATCAGGGGCCGAGGCCGCCATGCCGCCAAGCTCGGTCTGGAGCCGCAGCTCCGTCTGCAACATCGTCAGGGCGGCCTGGAGGAAGGCGACCACGATCGGGCCGACGAAGATCCCGATCGGCCCGAGCGCCCCGACCCCGCCGAGCACGCTCAGGAGGGCGAGGAGCGGGTGGAGCTTCGACTGCCCGTGCAGGACGATCGGCTTGATCACGTTGTCGATCGTCGAGACGACCGTCGCCCCCCAGATCGCGACCCCCGCGGCCGCCCAGGTGTCCTTGACGAAGAAGAGGAGGTAGAGGCTGGCGGTGCCCCAGACCGAAGCGGCCCCGACGAACGGAATGAGCGCGCCGAAGAAGGTGAGGATCGTGAGCAGGAACACGCCCTTGAGCCCCGCCATGTAAAAGCCGAATCCGGCCAGCGCCGCCTGCACGGTCGCCGCAAGCAGCGTAGAGCTCACGACCGCGCGGCTCACTTCCTGGAATTCGTCGAGCAGCTGCAGCTGGTATCGCGGGTCGAGCGGCATCAGCCGCGTGACGGCCTCGATCATTCGGCGGCCGTCGGCGAGGAAGAAGAAGAGGCTCACCGTCATCACGATCAGCCCGATGATCGCCTTCACGATCATGACGGGGGCTCCCGCGGCGATCGGGCCGATCCACTCCTCGGCGAGCTTGCGGATTTCGGCGTTGACCTGGGCGGCCGTCAGGTGCAGCCCGGTCGCGTCATTCACCGTCGTGACGAGTCCCTCGAGAACCGTCGGGTCGAGCTTCACGCCCGCGGGGCTGCGGAGCATCGCAACGGCGTCCCCTCCTGCCCGAGACGCGAGCAGGAAGAACGGCACGAGCACGAGGAGCAGGATGAACGCGGTGGTGAGGGCGGCGGAGAGCCACTCCGGCCCGCGGACCCGGTCACGCACCCATCGGTGGAGCGGACCGAACACCACCACGAGCATCGCCGCGAGCAGCAGCGGCAGCATGAAACTCGACATGACCCGGAGCGAGAGCAGGCCGAAAACGGCCACGAGTCCGATGATCACGCCGAGCGACACGAGTCTCGTCATGGGTTCCTCCACCGGTCGGGATCCGCCGCGGCGCCGCCTCCCGCTGGCATCGTGAGATCGGTCGGGCAGCCGCGGAGGGGTCGTTTCATGAACGGACCAGTCTACGCAATGTGGCGTCGCCGCGTCTGCCGTGATGCGATCGATACCGAGATGGCACGTCCGGGGAGGCCGGGGTATCCTGCCCCACGCCATCTCCGACATCCTCCTCGCCCGTCCCGTTGCGTTCACTCGCGCACCGACCGATGCCGCACGATCCAATTTCCCTGGTGATCCCGGCCCGCGACGAGGCCGGCAACGTCGGCCCGCTCCTGGCCGAGATCGCCGGCACGCTCGACGGGGCGTCGATCCCATGGGAGGCGATCGTCATCGACGATGGCTCGACCGACGGCTCGACGGCGGAGATCGCCGCGGCGTCCGCGGCCGACCCGCGGGTCCGTTCGGTGCGGTTCGAGCGACCGCTGGGCAAGTCGGCGGCCATCGAGCGAGGGATCGCCACGGCGTCGCACGCGACGATCGTGATGCTCGACGGCGACGGCCAGGACGATCCGGCGGAAATTCCGAGATTGCTCTCACGGCTCGACGACGGGGCGGAAATGGTCAACGGCTGGAAGCACCCGAGACGCGACCCGTGGCGGAAGACGTTTCCTTCGCGTGTCTTCAACCTCATCGTCGGGATGTTCACGGGGCTGCCGCTCCACGACCACAACTGCGGCTTGAAGGCTTTTCGCGCGGAGGTGTTCCGCGGCGTGCCGCTGCCCGAGGGCATGCACCGTTTCCTGCCGGTGCTCGCGGCCTCCCGCGGCCATCGCGTCGTCGAACTGCCGGTCCACCATCGTCCGAGGGTTCGTGGAAGGACGAAATACGGGCCGTCGCGGTTCGTCAGCGGCCTCGTCGATCTCTTTCGCTTCACGGGGGGCCTGCCGCGCATCGGCCGCGACGGCACGGTGGGCCGGCTCGTCGCCTTCCGACACGCGCCGGCCGACCCGGCCGCGACGCTCCGCCGCGCCGTGATCGGCATGCTCTGCACGATCGCATGCTTCATGGCGGCCGGCCGACTGGCCTCCGTGGCGAGCGTCGACAAGCTCGCGCTCGAGAAGCGGCTCGTCGAAGATCTCGTGAAGCGAGAGCAGTCGGAGGGACGAACGATCGAGCGGGGCGAGGCGGCGGAGCGGATCCGACGCGACAAGCGGCTGCTGCGTCCGTTTCTCTCGGCGAATGACCGGAGCCGATGGCTCACCGCCCGGGCCCTGGTGGAAAGGGGCACCTTCGCGATCGACGAACTCGTCGTGGAGCCGGGATGGGACACGATCGACGCGGTCGCGCACACCGACGCGAGCGGCCGACTGCGGCTCTACTCGAGCAAGCCGCCGCTGTTGTCGGTGCTCGTGGCCGTCCCCTACTGGCTCGTGACCCGGCTCACCGGCTGGACGCTCGCCGACCACCCATTCACGATCGGACGCTCGCTGATGGTCCTCTTCGGACTCGTGCCGTTTGCGGCGATGGTGCTCGCCTCGGCCCGGCTCGCGGAGCGGGTCGGCACGACCGACTGGGGCCGGCTCTACGCCGCCGCGGTCATCGCGTTCGGCACGTTCCTGCTCACGTTCACGACGGTGCTCAACAACCACCTGCCCGCGGCGGCCTGCACCGCCATCTCGGCGCTCGCCGTCTGGCGGATATGGATGGAGGGGGAGCGATCCGCGGTCGCATTTCTCTCGGCCGGCCTTTTTTCGTCGCTCGCCGCGGCCTTCGATCTGCCGGCTGCCGCGTGGACGGCCGTCGCCTTCGCGGCGTGCCTCGGCTGCGAACCGAAGAAGACGATCTCGCTGTTCCTCCCGCCGGCGGCCCTCGTCGCCGCGGCCGCCATCGGCACGAACCGGCTCGCCCACGGCACGTGGCTGCCCGCCTACGCGCACCGACACGGGCCGGACAGCTGGTACCGCTACACGCTCGAGTTGCCGAATGGCCGCGTCTTGAAGAGCTACTGGGAGAATCCCACGGGGATCGACCGGGGCGAACCGTCGCCGGCCCTCTACGCCTTCCACGCCCTCGTCGGCCACCATGGCATCTTCTCGTTGACGCCGGCCTGGTTCCTCGTGCCCGCCGGGCTCGCGGTGCTCGCCGGTCGTGGCGACCGGCGGCTCCGACTGGCCGCGGCGGCGGTCGCCGCCGTTTCGATCGCCGTGCTCGCGTTCTACCTCACCCGCAGCCAGCCCGACCGCAACTACGGCGGAGTGGCGAGCGGGTTCCGATGGGCGTTCTGGCTCGCGCCGCTCTGGGCGGCGGCGGTGGCCGCGGCCGCCGACCGTCTCTCAACGACCCGCGCGGGACGGGCGGTTGCAATGCTCCTCCTCGGGCTCTCGGTCTTCTCCGTCGCCTACCCCGCTTGGAACCCGTGGACCCATCCCTGGCCCTACGTCTGGATGGAGTCGGCCGGCTGGACCGTTCCGTGAGGCCGCGTTCCATGGATCACCATGTTCCATCGATCACCATGTTCCATCGATCACCATGTTCCATCGATCACCACGGCGGTGGCGACTCGACGACGACGGGTGATTTCGTGTCGGGATCGAGATATTCCAGCCGGGATGCATGGAGGGCGATCGGCGACACGATCCCGCCGGACGAAGCCCCCTGAAACGGCATTTCTTCCTGAGATGGCCTGGACTCCTGGAATGTCATGATCGAGCCGTAAAGGGCATCGCCGAGCACCGGCATGCCACGGGAGGCCGCCTGGATCCGGAGCTGGTGCATCCGTCCGGTCAACGGCATCAGTTCGACCCGGATCACGCTCCCCTCGCCGCCATCATGCGGCCGAGCCGCCTCGAGCAGCCGCACCTGCGTGACCGCTTCCCTCGCCTCCTCGCACGGTTCATCCGCCGGCACGATCCTCGCCCGCGGCTCGTCGGGAACCTTCGCGACACGGTCCCGCCAGTCCGCCCACGACTCGCCCGGCATATCGCGGGCCGCGACGAGTTCGAGCCGGGCCACGTACCGCTTCCCGACCTGTCGCCGCTCGAACTGCCGCGAGAGCTGCCGCGCGGCCCGCGGCGTCAGGGCGAAGAGCATGACGCCCGACACCGGCCTGTCGAGTCGGTGCGGCACACCCAGGTAGCCTCCTCCGCTACGGGCAATCCACTTCCGCACGCGACGTTCCATCGAATCGATGCCCGGCGGCGCCTGCGTCGCGATCCCACCCGGCTTGAGGACGACGACGACACCCGATGCCTCGTGGAGCACGGTGACGTCGGCCTCGGGATGGTCCGGCTGGGGGTTCATGGAACGATCGATCGTGCCCGTCTGGACAGGGACCAAGGTTGTCCCGGGGGGAGCATACGATCTTTTTCCCCGGGCGTTTTCCGGGAAGAAATGCCCCGGAGGCGTCGCCATGGACCGTCATCACGATTTCGACTCCGCCCACATTCAGCAGGCCCGCTTTCGTCTTTTCGGTTCCGGACAGCGGCTTTCCCGGCGATCGATCGTGCTCGGCCCCGCCATCCTCGTCCGTCCCGCCGCGGGACGCGGCCCGTGGACTGTCTCCATCTCGGAAGACATTCCGCTGGACTCGCTCGCCCGCCGCGGCGAGCACCACAGGATGGCCGCGGCAATCGCCGTGCCGGCCGACTTCCGACGCCGGCGGTTTGCGGTGGCGGGCCGGCCCGCGACGGCCGGCTCCCATGGCGGCGGCCGCCCGAACCTTCACCGCACGATCTACGGCTGGGCGCTCGCCTACCGCTTTCCCGATTCGACCGGCCCGGCCCTCGTCGATCCCGACGACGACGTGCCCGACCTGCCCGCTTTCTATGAATCCCCCGCGGAATTGATCGATCGCGTCACGTACCTCGAGGCCCGTGGGATCGAGACACGGCCGATCGCGTTGCTCGTGCACGAGAACGACTTCATCCGCGACGCGCGAGGCGGGGCCATCAACCGCTATTTCCCGTCGCTCACGGACCCGGGATCGAACCCGAGCGATTGAGCGGGCATGGCCGCGTATGGCACAACATCGACAGCCATGCCACCCACGCTCCCGCTCGTGCAGCGACTTCTCTCCGCCGACGCCTATCCCCACGCGGCGGCGCCGATCCGCCTCATCGAGACGCACATCTCGTGGGTCTTCCTCACCGGCAGCTACGTCTACAAGGTGAAGAAGCCGGTGAGCCTCGGATTTCTCGATTTCTCCACGCTCGAGCAGCGACGGCATTTCTGCGAGGAGGAGTTCCGGCTCAACCGGCGATTCGCACCGGGCCTCTACCTCGGAGTCGTTCCGATCGCGGGCCCGCCCGGGGTGGAGCGGATCGACGGGCCGGGCGAGCCGATCGAATGGGCGGTGCGTCTTCGGCAGTTCGACGACGACTGCCGGCTCGATCGATTGCTCGAGGCGGAGCGGCTCACCGTGGGCGACTGCCGTGAGCTCGCCCGCACCGTGGCGGCGATCCAGAGGCGGCTCGAAATCGCCGGGCCCGACACGGCCTGGGGCACGGCGAATACCGTTCGCGTCGCCATCGACATCAACCTCGATCAGCTTCGGCGGCATCTTCCCGAACGCCACGGGCAGATCGACCGGCTCTCGGCCTGGTTCGATCGGCAGCTTGCGTCCCTGGCGGCGGTGTTCGACAGGCGGCGGGCGGAGGGCCGGGTGCGTCAATGCCACGGCGACCTGCACCTGGCCAACATCGTGCGGCTCGACGGATCGATGGTTCCCTTCGACGGCATCGAGTTCAACGACTCGCTGCGATGGATCGACGTCGCGCACGACGTCGCCTTCCTCGTGATGGACCTCGAAAGCCGGGGACGAGCCGATCTCGCGGCGATCGTGCGGAGCGACTGGCTGGAAGCGACCGGTGACCATGAGGCCGCCCTGCTGCTCCCCCTCTTTACGGTCTCCCGCGGCCTCGTCCGCGCCGCCGTGGCCGGCATCCGCGGTTCGCAGGAGGGCCAGTCGCCCGAAGGGCTGCGATCGCGGGCGGAAGCGGGCCGCTACCTTGACCTCGCCGAGCGGATCACGACGCCCGCGCCGCCGCTTCTCGTCGCAATGTGCGGCGTGTCGGGCAGCGGCAAGACGACGCTCGCCTCATCGCTCGCCTCGACGCTCGGCGCCGTCTGCATCCGAAGCGACATCGAGCGGAAGCGACTCTTCGGCCTGGCGCCGACGGACCGGCCGTCGGCGCTCGCCGATCCCGGGTCGCTCTACACCGAGGAAGCCAACCGGCAAACGTACGACCGCCTCGCCGCGATCGCCCGGACACTCCTCGCGTCGTCGATCACCGTGGTCGTCGATGCCGCCTGCACCCGGCGATGGCAGCGGGAGACGCTCACCGAGGCCGCGCGGACCGCCGGGGCCCGGCTCGCCTGGGTGGCGATCGACCTGGATCAGGCGACCGCGGTCGAACGGGTGCGCCGGCGGCAGGCTGCCGGCACCGACGCCTCCGATGCGTCGATCGAGGTCGTGGTCGCCCAGTTCGAGCATCGCGAGCCGATCGCCGAGGATGAACTGCGGGCCGACGCGGGGAATGCCACGGTCGTGGTGCTCAACGCCGACGCGACCGCCGATCCCGGACTCGTCGAACGTCTGTCGGCGTCACTGCGATCTGGGGGCTGACCCGCCGCCGACAGCTTCTCCGCCGACGATCTCGGCGACGAGACGGTCGGCGGCATACACGACCTCGAGCGCATGGAGGATCGCGCGGGCATCGACGGCGACCGCCCGGCTCTGCTCTTCGGAGTAGACGAAGCCCGCCGAGAGCGACTGGATGTTGCCGTCGAAGATGAGGCCCACGAGCCGCCCCTCGCGATCGACCACGGGACTGCCGGAGTTGCCGCCGATGATGTCGGCCGTGCAGACGAAGTTGAACGGCGTGGCGGCATCGAGGACGGCCCGCTTCTTGACCCACGACGCGGGCATCTCGAAATCCTCCCGGCCGGCATGGGCCGCGGCATGGTCGAAGCCGCCGCCGATCGTGGTCCAGGCCGGAACGTCCCGGCCCTGCTCGCGATAGCCGCGGACTTGGCCGAACGCCAGCCGCAGGCTGAACGTCGCATCGGGATAGTCGGCCGTGCCGCGGACGGCGAACCTCGCCTTGGCGATGCGGTCGTAGGCCTGCCGGTCCCGCTCGACGAGCTCGTCGACGTTCGCGCGGTGCCGGCGTGCTTCGGGATCGACGAGCCGTGCGATCCGGATCATCGGATCCTTCGACGCCGCGACGGCCTCACGCCCCCCCTCGACGAGCCGCCGTCGTTCCGCGGCGTCGAAGAGCTTCGTCCCGGCGACGGCCGCGGCCGCACGATCACGCGGCGAGAGCCCGTCGAGAACCCGGGCGCAGAGCGGGTCGTCCCCGCCCCGTCGCTCGAGCAGTTCCGCGATGGCATCGGCCATGACGGCCGTCTCCAGATCGGCGTAGATCGGCGCCGGTGAATAGAGCGAAAGGAGGAGCGATTCGCGGCCGGCGTCGGCGTATTCGGGAAGCCGTTCGCCGGAGGGCTTCGCGTCCTCCTCGACGAGCTGCGCGATCGTCTGCGCGATCCGCAGGAGCCTCGACCCTCCCGGGATGCCCGCGCCGAGCAGCCGGCTCCGTGCCCGCGCGTTCGCCGCCGCCGCATCCCAGGCCGAAAGAAGCGGACGAAGCGAGTCGTCGGCACCGACCGCCGCCTTCAGGCCGCTCTCCTCGATCACCTTCCGTTCGAGCAGGCCAGGAATCTGCAGCCCCTCGATCGCGCCGCTCCTCGCCTTGCGTCCGTTCTGGACCCCGAAGAGCCGGTCCTTGGCCCGCCTGGCCGCCTCGTCGCCGCCGAGCGAGAACTGCTGGAGGAGGATCTCCTGCCGGCGGATCGCCTCCATCTCGAACGGGAGCTGGCGGTCGCGGGCCTCCTTGAGGGCGTCGACCGTGAGGAGCCGTTGCGTCCGGCCCGGATTGCCGGAGACGAACACGAGGTCACCCTCGGCGACCCCCCGCTTCGACCACTCCAGAAAGTGTTCGACGCGGGCCGGCCGGCCCTCCTCCCAGACGCGGAAGAGGCAGGCATCGAGGTCGAACCGGGGAAACTCGAAGTTGTCGGCATCGCCACCGAAGAAGGCGATCGCCCGCTCGGGCGCCCAGACGAGCCGCACGTCGGTGAACCGCCGGAACTGGTAGAGGTGGTAGACGTTGCCGCCGTAGAGCGTGATCACGTCGCTCCGAAGCCCGCTCGCCTTTTTCTCGCGGCTTTCGATCTCGGCGATCTTCGCCCTGCGGGCCGCGACCGCCTCGTCGGGGCTCATCGCGCCGGTGACGGCGGCCTTCACTTCGGCGGTGACGTCGCGGATCGCGATGAGCTGGTTGAGCTCGAGGTCCGGGGCCTTGATCTCGTCCTCCGGACGCTTCGCGAGGAAGCCGTCGGCGAGCAGATCGCGATCCGCGGTGGAGAGCTTCGCGATCGTGTCCACCCCGACGTGGTGGTTCGTCAGCACGAGCCCGTCGCGGGAGACGAACGAGGCGGAGCCGCCGCTGTTGAACCGAACGCTCGAAAGCCGCAGGTGGTCGGCCCAGGCGTCGGTCGGCGAGAACCCGTGCCGTTTCTCGAGCTGCATCCGTGGGAGGTCGTTGAAGAGCCACATCCCCTCGTCGGCGAACGGCCGCGAAACGGCGAGCGGAATGCTGGCAAGGACGATCGCCACCGGCACGAGCCGGCCCACCGAACGGAAAAGCTGCGAAAGATTCATGGGAACGCCTCCTCTGGACCGGCATCGTACCCTATGCTTCGAGATGTCTCCTGGAAACGACGATGCCGGTCTTCGATTATTCGTTCCCCGTCGATGCCCCGCTACGAGTCGTCCGCGATTTCCACCGCGACACGTCGGCCCTCGAGCGACTCACGCCCCCGCCGACGTTCGTGCAGATCCACTCGATCGAGCCGATGGCGGAGGGCTCGGTATCGAAATTTACCTTGTGGGTCGGCCCCCTGCCGCTCCGCTGGACCGCGGTGCACCGCAACGTCTCCGACCGCGGCTTCACCGACGTGCAGGCCGAGGGCCCGGCCGCGAAGTGGGAACACACCCACACCTTCACGCCGCTCGACGCGGACCACACCCGGATCGACGAACACATCGAGTTCGAGCACAAGCGGGGCTTCTGGGGGATCGTGACCCGCCTGCTCTTCTCGCGGCCCAACCTGCTCGTGATGTTCGCCTACCGCAGGTTCGTGACGCGGCGGCACTGCGGCCGACGAGCTTGAAGGGTCCCTGAAGGACGACGCATTGCCGTAGGATGCCGCATTGCCGCCGGGGGAGCGGACGCCTCGTCGCTACGGTGAGGATACACCTGATGCTCCTCAACGTCCGCTTCCCCGGCGTTCAGCATCAAAGTGCCTGTGTGAGTCATTTAGCACCACGTTTGACCGGTTCGGGGCTGCCCGTGTGCCCGAGACGGCGTATGCAGACAAGCGAAGCAAGGATTGCGGAGCGAAGTCTGCATCCGAGCGAGCGGAAGGCAGGATGCCTGAAGCGAGCGTCCGGCGAGCGGCA
>DHLZ01000036.1:0-29863 GCA_002405515.1 Planctomycetaceae bacterium UBA4655 | reverse complement strand
CATACGGGCAGCCCCGAACACAGCAGAGCTGACCGTTCGGGAACCGACGTGCCGGAAGTGCCTCGTCTTGGACTCGAACCAAGAACCCTCTGATTAAGAGTCAGATGCTCTGACCAATTGAGCTAACGAGGCGACTCATGCTTTTTACCCGTGCCAACCCGGTCCGGCAAGGGCCTCGGGGCGTGCAGAGCGGGCCCGAGAAGGCGACCGACAGCCCGCGTTGAGGCTTTTCGGGCCAACGGCTACATTTCCGCTTCACGTTCACGGCACAAGCACCAGGCACAGGAGCGACTCGTGATGGGCAGATTCGACGGGAAGAAGGGGCTCGTTCTCGGCGTCGCCAACGACCACTCGATCGCGTGGGCGATCGCCAAGGAGATCCTCGCGGAGGGGGGCCAGATCGGCTTTTCGCACCTGCCCGACCGTCCCGACGACGAGCGGCAGCGGAATCGCCGCAGAGTCTCGCAGCTGACCGACTCCCAGCCGAACGCGAAGTTCCTCGTGCCGATGGACGTTTCGAGCGACGAGCAGATCGCCGCCGTCATCGACCGGGCGAAGCAGGAGTTCGGCACGATCGACTTTCTCGTGCACTCGATCGCCTACGCTCCCATGGAGGATCTCAAGGGAGAGACGACCAACTGCAGCCGCGAGGGCTTCCGGATCGCGATGGAGACGAGCGCCTACAGTCTGCTGGCGGTCGGCCGGTATGCCCGCGGGATCCTCACGAGCGATTCCGCGATTCTCACGCTCACCTACTTCGGCGGCGAGAAGGTCGTGCCCGGGTACAACATCATGGGTGTCTGCAAGGCGACGCTCGACGCCTGCGTGAAGTACATGGCGTTCGATCTCGGGCCGGCCGGCATCCGCGTGAATGCGATCAGCGCTGGGCCGCTGCGGACGCTCGCCGGCCGCGGAGCCGGCGTCGAGGACATGCTCGGACTCTACGAGCACATGTCGCCGATGGCCCGCAACATCACCCACGAGGAAGTCGGCAAGGCCGGCGCCTGGATGCTGTCGAAGGAGTCGCTCGGCATCACCGGCGAGATCCTCCATGTCGATGCAGGCTACAACATCATGGGTTCGCCCGGCCGGCTGCTCGACCTCGTGCCGAAGCAGGCTTCATGACCGGGCCGACGGCGATCGCCGTCGCCGTCGTGCTCCACGGGAGCCGCGTGCTCGTGGGAAAACGGCACCCGCTCTCCCGCGAGGGGCCAGGCCTCGACGAGTTCCCCGGCGGCAAGGTCGAGCCGGGGGAGCTTCCGTCGGCCGCGGCGGCGCGGGAGTGCCTCGAGGAGGCGGGCCTCGCCATCGCGGTCGGGAGGCTTGTGGACGTGGCGATCGGCCGTGCGTCGTTCGGGCCGATCGAGGTCTCCTTCTATCTCGCCGAGCCGCTCGCATCGGAGCCGTCGCCGCCGTCGGGACCGCCGCCCGCCGTCGCGCCCCCCTTCACCTGGCGGGAGTTCTCGGAGCTCGCGTCGCTCTCGTTCCCCCAGACAAACGCCCGCGTCGTGACGATGCTCACATCCGGCGGCCTCACGGCGGATCGTACCCGCCCGGATGCCACGGATGACAGCGGCAGATCCGGCTGATCCCGCGGACCATCCCACGCCAGGGGCCGTGCTTTTCGACCGCCAAGCGAAAGTAGTCGCTGCAGGTCGGCTCGAACCGGCAGTGGCGGCCGATGAGCGGGCTCACGAACCGCTTGTATCCCCGGATCGCGAGGCAGATCGCGGCGGTCGCCATGCCGTTGAACACGTCGAGGATTCTCACCCTCCCCCCCTCGGGCGTTCGTCCTTGCGTGAAGAGGCGTCGCGGGACTTCGGTTCATGGTAGCCGGGCCGCGCGAGCAATCGGCTGGCGAGCGCGACGAGCGACCGCTCCATCGATTCCTGCGTCGGCACGCATCCCGGCCTCGCCACGACCACGAAATCGTTCCCCTCCGGAAGGTCGCGGCGGACCCGGCGGAAGGCCTCGCGGATGCGGCGCTTCCAGCGGTTGCGGGCGACCGCGTTGCCGATCCGGCGGGAAACGGAAAGCCCCAGCCTCGGCCCCGTTTCTCCCTCGAGGTCGCCCCGAGGACACCCGTAGAGCACGATCGCGGCGTCGCTCACGCTCCTGCGGTGCGCGAAGACGCGGGCGAACGCCGCCTCCCCGCTGAGCCGCGATGCCCGCGGCAGGCTCTCACGGCCGCCCGCCATGGCACACCTCACCAGCGGAGCTGGGCTCGCGGGTTTCCATCGGCCTTCGACGCGGCGCGGATCGCCTCGGCGAGCGGCGGCTCGATCGTCTTCGGCAGCATGATCTGCACCTCGGCAATGAGGTCGCCGGCGGCGCCGTTGGCGTGCTTCACACCCATGCCCTGCGCGCGGAGCTTGCGGCCGCTCGACGTGCCCGCCGGAATCTTCAGCGCGATCGTGCCCCACGGGGTGGGCACGTCCACCTTCGCGCCGTCGATCGCCTCGGCGAGCGACACGGGGATCTTGATCTCGAGCGTGTCGCCTTCGCGGCGGTAGACGGGATGCGGTTCCACGTGTACGACGAGCCGCAGGTCTCCCGCAGCCGCACCGCCGCTGCCTGGCAGCCCCTGGCCGCGAAGCCGAAGCTGCGCGGCGTCGGGAAGACCCTGGGGAATCTTCACGCTGATCGTCTCGATGGCGGCCCCCCGGTCGACCCGCACGTCGGTCGAGCCCCCTTCGATGGCGAGCCGGAAGGGAATGGTCATCTCCGCCGTGATGTCCTCGCCGGCGGCGGCAGCGGGCCGGCGTCGGGATCGCGTCTTCCGTCCACCGCCGAACATCTCGGCAAATCCACCACCGCCGAAAAGGCTCTCCAGGTCGATCTCGCCGCCCCCCGGAACCTGCCCCGATGGAAACGGCCCGGCGCCCCCCCGCCAGCCTCCGCCGCTGCCGGGCGCGAAGCCCTCGAACGAGCTGCCGTACCGGTCGTAAAGCTCCCGCTTCGACGGGTCGTTGAGAACGTCGAACGCGGTCTGGACCTTCTTGAACTTCTCCTTTGCCGACGCGTCGTCGGGATGGAGGTCGGGGTGATACTTGCGGGCCAACTCGCGGTAGGCCTTGCGGATGTCGTCGGCGGAGGCGGTCCTCGGCACGCCGAGCGTCTGGTAGTGGTCGTCTGACATGGGCGGATTTTATGAAGGCGTCGTCGGGACGGGCAACCGACCGGCCGTGTCGCCCACCCACGGCCGACGCTCTTCGAGGAAGACCGACTGGCAGCGGATAGCCGGCTCCCCTTCCGCGGGATGCCGCAGGTGGAAGCAGCCGTCCGCGTCCATCACGCGGGCGCGAACGTTGTCGGCAAGGTAGACGGGGATGATCTCCTCGAGGATGCGACCGGCGAGATCGGGCGATTCGACGGGCACCATCACCTCCACCCGCCGGTGGAAATTTCGGGGCATCCAGTCGGCGCTCGAGATGAAGACCCTCGCGTCGTCGTCGGCGCCGAAGGCGTAGATCCGGCTGTGCTCGAGAAACCGGTCCACGACGCTCCGCACGCGGATCGTCTCGCTCAACCCAGGCACTCCAGGCCGCAGCGAGCAGATGCCCCTCGCGATGATGTCGATCGGGACTCCCGCCTGGCTCGCACGGTAGAGCGATTCGATGACGTCCGGATCGACGAGCGAGTTGAGCTTCGCGACGATGCGGGAGGGCCTCCCCTCACGAGCCCTCGCGGCCTGGTCGTCGATGAGCTCGATCGTACGGCGATGGAGGTCGTTTGGCGCCACGATCAGCTTCCGCCAGGCGTGCCCCTGGGAATAGCCGGTGAGCAGGTTGAAGACGGCGGAGGCATCCTCCGCGATCTGCTCGTCGGCGGTGAACAGGCCGAGGTCGGTGTAGAGCAACGCCGTCGTCGGGTTGTAGTTGCCGGTGCCCAGGTGGACGTAGCGGCGGAGCCCCTGCCCCTCGTTGCGGACCACCATCGAGAGCTTGCAGTGGGTCTTCAGGTCGAGGAAGCCGAACACGACGTGCACGCCCGCCCGCTCCAGCTGCCTCGCCCACGAGACGTTGTTGGCCTCGTCAAACCTCGCCTTGAGCTCGACGAGGGCCGTGACGTGCTTGCCCGACTCGGCCGCCGAGATGAGGGCCCTCGAAATCGGCGAATCGCCGCTCGTGCGGTAGAGCGTCTGCTTGATGGCGAGCACGCGGGGGTCGTTTGCCGCACGCGTCACGAACTCCACCACGGGGTCGAACGAGTCGTAGGGATGGTGGAGCAGGATGTCGTGGTCGGCGATCGCCGTGAACAGGTCGTCTCCGAGCCTCCGCAGTCCGCGGGGCATCCGCGGCGTGAAGGGCTTGTCGTGGAGGTGGTCGTAGCCCGGCAGACGGTGGAGTTCCCAGAGGCAGGTCAGGTCGAGGGGTCCGTCGATCCGGTAGACCTCGCCGTAGCCGCCGGCGATCGCGCCGCCGGCGACGTGCAGCTCCTCGGCATCGATGATCGACCGCGAGAGCGACTCGTCCTGGGCCCGGGCCGAGACCTCGATCCGAACCGCCTGCCCCCGCTGCCTGGCCTTGAGCCGCTCCTCGATCAGCTTGAGCATGTCGTCCGATTCCTGCTCGAGCAGTTCGAGATCGCTGTCGCGGGTGATTCGGAAGACCGTCCACGAGACGACGTCGAACCCGCCGAACAGTTCCGGCAGCTTGGCGGCAACGAGGTCCTCGAGCAGCACGAACCGGCGCTGCCCAGGCAGGTCACAGCGGATCGGCACGAACCGCGGCAAGACCTGCGGCACCTGCACGACCGCGAAGAGCCGCTTCGGCCCGAGCCCCTCCCGCCGCTCGAGCTGGACCCCCAGGTAGAGGCCGCGGTTGTGGTAGCGGGGTGACGGATGGGCGGGATCGACCGCCATCGGAGTGAGGATCGGCAGGGCGCGTTCACGGAAGAAGGCGTCGAGTTCCTGTCGCTGCGACTCGTCGAGGTCGGCCAGTCGGACGAGTTCGAAGCCCTCGGCCGCCATCGCCGGCGCGATGCTGTCGCGGAGGCATCGATACTGCCTCGCGACGAGCTCCTGCGTCCGCGCGGCGATCCGTTCGAGCTGCTCGACCGGCCGGAGACCGTCGGGCGACTCGTCCTGCGGCGCGCTCTCGCCGAACGCCTGCTCGCGAACGCCCGACACCCTCACCATGAAGAACTCGTCGAGGTTCGAGCTGAAGATCGCCAGGAACTTCAGCCGCTCCATGAGAGGATTCTCCGGGTTTTCCGCCTCCTCGAGCACCCGGAGATTGAACTCGAGCCACCCGAGTTCGCGGTTGATGAAACACTCGGGACCGAACGACGACAGGTCGACAGCTGGCATGGAGGCGGGTCCGGGGCTGAATGACGGTAGTCTAGTCTGCGTGCTTCCGCCCACGAACACTCCCCGATTCCCACGCGGCTGGTCCGCCGAAACGGCCTGCCGGCTCGAGGCGACGGCCCCCAAGCCCGGCAATGTCCATCCGGCCGCGGAGTTTCCGGATCTGCGTTACGACGAGCTCGTCGCCGCCGGTCGCGCGATCGGCCCGGCGATCGAGCTCGCCTGCGAGCGGCCCCTCGGCGAGACGATCCTCGAGGCCGTGACGGCCTCGAGGGCGGTCACCCGCTCCAACGCGAATCTCGGCATCGTGCTCGCGATCGCGCCGCTCGCGGCGGTCCGCGATGGTGAGGAGGCCGCAGCGGGGATCGACCGCGTGCTCGGAAGCCTCACCGACGACGACGGAAAAAACGTCTGGCGGGCGATCACGATCGCGAAGCCGGGCGGGCTCGGCACGGCGGCCTCGCACGACCTCGCCGGCCCACCCCCGCGCGACCTGCTTGCGGCGATGCGGGAGGCGGCGGGCCGCGACGGCATCGCGCGGCTCTGGGCCACGGGCTATCGCGAGCTCTTCGACGAGGTCGTGCCCGACCTCGAACGGGAGCACGCGAGCCGTGGCCGGATCGACGACGCGATCATCCTCACGTATCTCCGACTGCTCTCCCGTCGGCCCGACACCCTCGTCGCACGGAAGCACGGCGACGCCGAGGCGAGGAGCGTCTCGGAGATGGCGGCGCGGGTGCTCGAAGGCGACGAAGCCGGGCTCGCGAACCGAATCGAGGCGTTCGACCGGACCCTGCGGAGCCGGCGGTGCAACCCCGGCACCTCCGCCGATTTTATCGCGGCGGCCCTCTATATACTCATCCGCGAAGGACGCCTATGAACCGACACGACGATCCCGACCTGCCCGGCCGTCACGCCGTCCGGATGCGAAAGGCGGTGCACGTGTTCAGCGCGGGCCATTTCATCACGCTCACCGACACGCTCTGCGAGCCGATCCACGGACACAACTGGACGGTCGCCGCCGAGGTGGAGGGGCCGATGGATGCCCACGGCATGGTGGTGGACTTCATCCTCCTCCGCGACCGGCTCTCCGAGATCCTCCGCGAGCTCGATCACAAGATGCTCCTGCCGACCGTGAACCCCCTCATCGCGGTCGAAACCGCGGGCGGTGAGGTGACGGCGAGGTTCGGCGAACGACGGTGGGTTTTTCCAGCGGACGAATGCGTCCTCCTGCCGATGGTGAACACGACCGCCGAGCTCCTCGCCCGCTGGATCGGCCTGCGGCTGGCCGCGGCACTCGGGGCCGCGGACCGTCCGGTGGCCGGTGCGTTGCGGATCGAGGTCGATGAGTGCCTCGGCCAGTCGGCCGCGTGGGAGATGCCGGCCCACTGACCAGCCGGCCCAGCGAAGCCGGCCGGCCGAGCGAAGCGATCGCCCTCAGGCCGCGGTGACGAGGATCTTCGCCGCGGCGTCGAGCGAGAGGGCGAGTGTTCGCCGCTCCAGCCGCACCCTCATCAGCCCCGCGCCGTCGGGATTCCGCTCGACGGTCCCCTTCGCGCCGAGGGAGAGCCCCGACTCCGTGAGATACCGCAGGAACTCCGCCGACTGGTCGAGCACGCGGGCGAGCCGGAAGGTGTCCCCTTCCGCGAGGTCCGCGAGCATCCTCGCCCCCGGCGGCTCGTGCGTCTCCAGGCCGTGGGCGTCTCCCCGCGGGATCGGATCGCCGTGCGGATCGACCTCCGGGTGACCGAGAAACGCGTCGATGCGATCGACCAGCAGGTCGCTCACCGCGTGCTCCATGTGCTCCGCCTCGTCGTGCACCTCGTCCCAGGTCATGTCGAGCGTTCGCATGAGAAACAGCTCCACGAGCCGATGCCGCCGCAGGACCCGCAGGGCGAGCACCCTGCCGGCCCGCGTGAGCACGACTCCCTCGTAGGGCCTGTGCGCGGCGAGCCTCGCGGCATCGAGCGTCTTCACCATGCTCGTCGCCGTGCCGGGAGAGACGCCGAGCGCGGCGGCCAGCTGGCCGGTCGTCACCGAGCCGCCATGCTGCGAGGCCATGATCCGATAGATCGTTTTCACGTAGTTTTCGACGGTCAGGCTGGCCACGGCTTGCTCCCGGGATGAATGCCAACCATTATGCCCTCCTCGTCGCACCGCCATGAACCTCAACGAACGCGCCCGATCGATCGCCGACGAACTGGCTTCCCGCGCCGCGGAGATCGGGATCGGCTGCTTCACGACGTCCTCCGGGACGCGGGTGTTGGACTGCGGTGTCGCATCTCCCGGAAGTGACGAGGCGGGCATCGGCATGGCGAATGTCGCGATGGCCGGCCTCGGCCGCGTGCGGATCGACGCCCCCGGCATCCCCTTCGACCGCATCGAGGCGGCGGCCCAATGGCCCTTCCCGACGGTCGTCGTCGAGAGCGACAGGCCGTTGGAGGCGTGCCTTGCGAGCCAGTATGCGGGCTGGAAGGTGAGCGAAGGAAAATTTTTCGCGATGGCGAGCGGACCCGTTCGGGCGAGCATCGGCCGCGAGCAGCTCTTCGACGAACTCTCGCACGCGATGGGCCGCGACCTGAGGGAACGTGCCGACACGGCGGTCGGGCTCCTCGAAACGGCGAAACTGCCCCCCGACGAGGTCTGCCGCACGCTCGCCCGCGACGCGGGCGTCGTGCCGAATAGACTGATTCTGCTTGTGGCACGGACGGCGAGCCCCGCCGGCACGCTCCAGGTGATCGCACGCTCGCTCGAGACCGCGCTCCACAAGCTCGAGACGCTCCGGTTCGACCTCGGCAGGATCCGGAGCGGCTTCGGCCGGGCGCCACTGTTGCCGGTGGCCGAAAACGACCTCGCTGCGATCGGCCGAACGAACGACGCGATCTTGTACGGGGGCGAAGTGGTGCTCGAGGTCGTCGGCGACGACGCGAGCCTCGTGGAGATCGGCCCTAGGGTGGTGAGCAGCGAGTCTCCCTCGTTCGGCGAGCCGTTCGCGCAGGTCTTCGAGAAGGCCGGCGGAGACTTCTACGCGATCGACCCCGCGCTCTTCGCTCCGGCCGTGATCGAACTGCGAAACGTCGATACCGGCATGCGACATCGATTCGGAACGGTCGCCGCCGACGTCATTGCCGCCTCGATCACGGAGGCCGCCCCGCCCCGCGGGACGCCGTCGCCGTGACCGCCGCGAAGAGCATGCGGCTCGTCGTCGTCGGAGAACCTTCCGGCTGGCACGTCGGCCGGGTGGTCGAAGCGGCCCGCGGTCGGGGACATGCCGCCACGATCGTTCGGTGGCCCGAACTCGGCACGGCGATCGGCGGACCATGCGTCGAAAACAAGCCGCCGCAGGAGCGGTTCCACCCGAGGGTGGTCGAGCAGGCCGACGCCGTGCTCGTCCGCGGGATGCCGACGGGCGGGCTCGAGGAGGTCATCTTCCGGATGAACCTTCTGGGGCGGCTCGCCGACCGCGGAACGCGGGTCGTGAATCCACCGCGGTCGCTCGAACTCGCGATCGACAAGCACCTGTCGCTCGCGAGGCTCGCGGCCGCCGGCCTTCCCGTGCCGCGGTCGTTCGTCGCGCAGACGCCTCAGGCGATCCGCGAGGCGTGGCGATGTCTCGGCGGAGATGCGGTCGTGAAACCGCTTTTTGGCTCCCAGGGCAAGGGAATCGAGCGGCTGGCAGATCCGCCGGCGGTCGAGCGGTTTCTCGCCGAAAGGCCCCCCGAGGCGGTCGCCTACCTCCAGGCATTCGTTCCCCATGCCGGCTGGGATGCCCGCCTGTTCGTGCTCGGCGACGAGGTGCTCGCCATGCGGCGAAGTTCGACCACCGACTGGAGGACCAACATCGCCCTCGGCGGGACGGCGAGCCCGCTGGCTCCATCCGCCGAGTGGATCGACCTGGCAAGGCAGGCAGCCCGGGTGCTCGGCGCGGCCATCGCGGGCATCGACCTCGTCGAAAGCCTCTCGGGCGAGGTTTTCGTCCTCGAGGCGAACGCCGTTCCGGGCTGGAGGGCGCTGGAGTCGGTGGTGGGCGGAGATATCGCCGACCGGGTTGTGCAATTCCTCGAACGGCCCTGATGAACGACCCAAAATCCGGCCCCAAAAACGCCGGACACCTGGGAAATGCGAACCGCCGACGCTGCCTATCTTTTAAGCAGCAACCCCACTGCCTCGGCGACGCGCACCAACGCGCGGAAACAAGGCAGCGGCCAGGCTCGGGGCGCAATCCGTTGCCATGAAACGATTTACGGCAGTTGCTTGACTCTGCCGGAAGCATGAACCGCACGACGGGAAATGACCGTGGCCAAGGATGGCCCGGTCTCCCACCGGTCCCCCTCCACAAAAGGCAGGCTTCATGCTCTCGGCGTCCAACTACTTAACGGCCGCTCCCCACGCCGACACGACGGCCTTCGACAGCGGAGCCGCCGCCGTTCTCCAAGTCGCAGAGCGACTCCACCGAATCGAGCCCGAATGGGTGGTCTTCTTCCGGGAGATCCTGGGGGTGGACGGCGTGGTCCGACGGACCTTCCACGAGGCCGAGTCCCTGGCCCGATTCGAGCGGTCTCCGGAATACGTCCGCATCCGCGAGATGCTCGACGACCTCCGCAATCGGCAGCGGAATCTGCCCACAGAACAGCACAAGCACCGCGTCATCACGGTCCGGATGCCGAGGTCGCTCCACGAGACGCTCAAGGCGGAGGCCGAGCAGATGCGGGTGAGCATCAACACCCTCTGCATTTCCAAGCTCATGAAGCTCCTGGACGAGGAATCCAGCCGACAGCTGCCGCGGCCCCGCAGCCGGTGACGGGGCCCATCGGCGGGATCCGAACCGCGGGAGCGAAGCGGACCTGTAAGCCGGGTTCTGTCGTCCGCGGCGAACCGCGGACCGGCGACCATTTCTCTAGGACGGCGGTTGCCCGCCGCCTCCAGCAGCCGACCCGGAGGCTGGTGCGGAACGGGCCGTTCCGCGACGGCCCTTGCGGACCGTTCTGCCCCCTGCTTGGCCTTGCTCCCGATGGGGTTTGCCGAGCCAGGCCGGTCGCCCGGCCTGCTGGTGAGCTCTTACCTCACCGTTTCACCCTTACCGGCGGCCTCTCTCCCGGGGGAGAGCGGCCGCAGGCGGTCTGCTTTCTGTGGCACTTTCCCTGACCTTTCGGCCGGTGGGCGTTACCCACCATCGCGCCCTCTGGAGCCCGGACTTTCCTCCCGCCGTGTCGCCACGGCCGGCGGCCGCCCGGTCCGCTCCGCTCCCGCGTCTCGGATCGGGAAACCGTAACGCAGCGACCGAGGGAAGTCCACTCACCCACGGCTTCGGGAGGCCTTGCCGACAGGTTGACCCCGGCGGCAGGGCCGCCTACAGTCGCAAGTGTGAGAATTCGATGAGAAGAGAGGATTCTTTCGATATTCTCGGGCTCTCGAGGCAGACCCATGTACGGCGAGTTGCTTCCTGTCGGCGGCGGCGATCCCATCCCGCTGCTGAAAACCCTCCTTTCGGTCGGCCGCCGGGAGAGCAGCGACATCGTGCTCCGGTTCCCGAACGTGTCCGGGAACCACTGCGAGCTGTCGCTCATCGAGGGGTACTGGTTCGTGAAGGACCTCGGCAGCAGCAACGGCACGAAGGTGAACGGCGCCCGGGTCTCCGAGCAGCGGCTCGAGCCCGGCGATAAGCTGTCGGTCGCCAGACACGAGTTCGAGGTGTCCTATGATCCCGTCAGGTTCGGGGCCGAACCGCTTCAGGCTCCGCTGACGTCGCAGGAGAAAGACTTCTTCGGCAAGTCGCTGCTCGAACGGGCAGGCCTCGTCGGGCGGCGCGGACCGGACGCGAAAACGACTCACAGCAGGCCGCGGCGCTAGGTCGCGGCTGGAAAGCCAGCGGCCTTGAAACCACGCAAGCCCCGTAAACATCGCGTCGAGTTCCGCAAAAACCGCTCCTCGAGGCCCCGCGGTTCGGACCTGACGCGGGCGCTCGATTCCGATCCCGACCATGTCGAACGACTCGCTGCGACGGAGCGGCTCTCCGGCAAGGGCGAGCTCACCAGGAAGAGGACCGTCGTCGGCACCGGAGGGGATCGCCCAGACGGACTGTCGATCGCACGGGCGACGACCGGCAGCTGGCGGGGGCGAGTGCTGTTCGTGAACGGGCTCATGAGCTCCGTGGAGCGGCCCGACGGCCGTGTCGTCCGATGCACGACCCGACGCGTCCTGCGGACGATGGCCACGGAGCAGCGGCACGTGGTGACCGCGGGCGACTGGGTCGAAGCCTCCGGCGACCACGACGAGGGGGTGATCGAGTCGATCGAGCCGCGAGGCACGTCGCTCTGCCGCACGAGTCGCGGTCGACGACACGTGATCGTCGCCAACATCGACCAGGTCGTGATCGTCGGCAGCGCGGCGAAACCGAATCTGAAGCCCGCGCTCATCGACCGGTTTCTCGTCGCCGCGGAGTCGGCCGGTATCCGCCCGCTCGTCTGCCTCAACAAGGCCGACCTCGTCGATCCCGCATCGCTCGTGCCGCTCGCAGGCGTCTACGCCCGGATGGGCTACCCGGTGATTCTCTGCTCCACGGCCTCCGGACTCGGTCTTCGGCGGCTGGAGGCCGAACTGCCGGGAAAGGTCACCGCGGTGGTCGGGCAGAGCGGCGTCGGCAAGTCGTCGATCCTCAACGCGATCGAGCCGGGGCTCGACCTTGTCATCGGCGACGTCAGCGCCGAGAACGAGAAGGGGCGGCACACGACGACCACCGCCCGGCTGATCCCGCACCGCCACGGTGGGCACTTCGTCGACACGCCGGGAATTCGCCAGTTTCAGCTCTGGCAGACGGTCGCCGCGGAGGTCCCGAGCGCGTTCCGCGACCTGCGGCCGTTCGCGAACCACTGCCGGTTTCCAAACTGCAGCCACACGCACGAATCACCCTGCGCCGTGAAGGACGCGGTGGCCGACGGGCTGCTCGACACGCGACGATGGGAGAGCTGCTGTCAACTGTTCACGGAGGATGGAGCGGACGACGAATGAGCGGCCCGACTGCGTCGGCTTCTTCCTCGTGCGTATACTTCCGGCAACGCCCCCTCGCCACCCGAGAGATCGGCCCACGACGCCCCCCACGACGCCCCCCACGACGCCCCCCATGAGGATCCCCCGCGAGGATCCCCCACGAGGATCACTGACGAGAACGTGAAGGAACGCACCCGCACACATCGCGTCGAAAGCGAAAGGGCCGTGCTCGTTGGCGTCCTGCTCGACGAGACCAGACGGTCATCGGAGAGCCCTTTCGCGGAGCAGCGGACGCTCGAGGAGCTCGGCGGGCTGGCCGAGACGGCGGGAGCCAGGGTCGTCGCGGAACTCACGCAGCGGCGGGAGCGGCCCGACCAGACCACGTACCTCGGCCGCGGCAAGGTGCAGGAACTGCTCGCGCTCGTGCAGCACCACGGCGCCGACGTCGTTCTCTTCGACAACGATCTCTCCCCGGCACAGACCCGGAACCTCGAGCAGGCCGTCTCGGTGAAGGTGCTCGACCGCTCGGAGCTGATCCTCGACATTTTCGCCGCGAGGGCGCGAACCTACGAGGCGAGCCTGGCCGTCGAGCTCGCGCAGCTCGAGTACTCGCTCCCGCGGCTGAAGCGGATGTGGACCCACCTCTCGCGACTCAAGATGGGCATCGGCATGCGCGGCCCCGGCGAGAAGCAGCTGGAGGTCGACCGCCGTCTCGTGGAGAAGCGGATTCACGATCTCCGCCAGGAGTTGCACGCGATCCACGCCCGCCGGGAGCGGCAGGTGGCGGCACGCGACGGTCGCATGACCGTCTCACTCGTGGGATACACGAACGCCGGCAAGAGCACGCTCCTCAACTCGCTCACCGGCTCCGACGAGTACGCCGCCGACCAGCTCTTCGCGACGCTCGACACCCGCACCCGCCGCTGGCGACTGCCGAACTGGGGGCCGGTGCTCCTCTCGGACACGGTCGGTTTCATCCGCGATCTGCCTCACCGCCTCATCGCGAGCTTCAAGGCCACGCTCGAAGAGACCAGGCAGGCCGACCTCCTGCTGCACGTCGCCGACGCCTCGAGCCCGCTCGTCGATGCGCAGATCGCCGCGGTGCGGAACGTGCTGTCGGAGCTCGACATCGACGAAAAGGACGCGATTCTCGTGCTCAACAAGACCGACGCGATCGACGACCGAGAAGTCCTGCGACGACTCGAGGAAAGGTATCCGCACGCGATCCCGATTTCAGCCCGTACCGGAGCAGGCATCGAAAGGCTCGAGCGGGCCGCGAGCGACGCGCTCGCCCGCGAGTTTCGCGACGTGGACGTGGAGGTGCCACCGGCCAACGGCCGCCTGCTCGCCTGGCTGGCTGCCCACGGCGAGGTGCTCTCGCAGCATTTCACGCCGGAGAAGGTGACGGTCCACTGCCGCATCCCCGCGTCGCTCGTCGGCAGGATCGCCGCTTCCGAAGCGACGGTCGTTCCGCACGTCGCCGGCGACGCGGCCCGTGCTTCCACGGTTCAGGCTCCCGGGACGCGGCATGAACTCACTTCCGGCTGAAACCTCCCTCCTGGCGGTCGCCTGCCCCCGTTGCCACGCGTCGATCGCGGTTCCACTCGCGCTCTTCGGGCAACCGGCCGCCTGCCCGATCTGCGCAGGCGGATTCCGAGCACCTCAGGCAGTGCCACCTCAGGCAGTGCCACCTCAGGCAGTGCCACCTCAGGCAGTGCCACCTCAGGCAGTTCCACCTCCCGCGGCGTCGGACATCGTGCCGGAACTGCCGTTGTTCGACCCATCTGGGCCGCCGCCGCAAACGATCCGTCACGGTGGCACGGGGATCGAGTTGCGTCGCCTCACGCCGGAGGAAAAGGCGGTCCGCAGGACCCGGCGCACGATCGTCATGATCGGAGGCGGAACGGCGATCCTGTTCGCGATCGTGCTCCTGGCCACACGCGGCGGCGGGAAGAAGAAGCGGCGGTGAGGCCGGTCGCAGCGCACGCGGTCGCCCGCGTCACCTGACCGTCGTTTCGAGCGACTCCCCGATGGCGAGCAGTTCCTCGGCGTCGAGCACGAGGTCGCTCCGTTCGAACAGCCTGCCGATCGCCGCGCGGTGGATCTTCATCTTCGTGCCGCCGACGCCGAGAGCACCGTAGAGCAGGAGCCGATCGTTCCACGCGGCGGGGGCGGCCTTGTCGTTGGCGACGATGCCTCCGATGCCCGCCGGGGGCACGGCGTTGAGATCCACGATCACCCTCGCCTCCCGGGCCGCCCGCACCGCGTCGGCCGGCAGCAGCGCCACCCCCGCCGCACCGGCCCCGACGATCACGGACGCGGAGGCCACTGCGGCTTCGAGCGAATGGCCGGGGCAAACCGGCTCGACGACCGCCCCGGGAACGGCCGCTCGAATCGCCCTGCACACCTCCCCTGCCCGCTCGGCCGACCGCGATGCGATCGACGCGCTCGCACCCTTCCGGGCGAGCAGCCGGCCGACCCGTTGGCCCACGGGACCTGTCCCGCCGAGCACGACCGCCTTGGTGCCCGCGAGGCCGACGTGCCGCGACGCGGCGACCACGGCGGCGGCCGCCGTCGAGTTGGCGCCGGAGGGATCGAGCAACACGCTCACCCGCATCGGCCCGAAGAACGCCGCCACGACCCGATCGCGGACCGACTCCGCCGCCTCGACGTCCGAGCCGCCGACGAAGATCGCGGTCGATGCCAGGTCGCCTCCGCCGCGGGTGAAAATGGCGCCATGCACCAATCCGGCGACGTTCGCCGGCGACACGCCTCCATGGCGCAGCAGGACATCGGCCCCGGCATCGACTGCGACGACCGCATCGAACGTGCTCGGCTGGTCGTCGCAGTCGAACTGGAGAAGGATTCGCCTGGGCATAAACCGCCGGAAAACCTCGAAGGCCTGTGGAACCCGCAGGCCACTAGAAACCCTTGAACGGATGTGCGGCCGAGTCCTTCGCCGCGACCATTTCCTTCGCGGTCGGCTTGCCGGTCATCGCGTTGGAGATGGCATCCATGGTGGCCTTGTAGTTGTATTCGTAGATCTTCTTGTCGTCGGCGGCGAGCCAGTGGATGAACACGCCGCAGACGATGACGAGGTTCTCCGCATCGCTCTCCTTGATCACTCCCTTGGCGACGCTGTCGGCGACCGCCTTGGCGACCGCGGCCTGCGCCGGGCCGAACATCTGCACGGCCTGCTTGGCGCCCTTGATCGTGACCTTCGTGATCATCACGGTGGCGGGCTTCACGGCGACGTTCGGGGCGAGAACCGCGAGCAGGTTGGAATGCCCTTCGCTCTGGCGGGCCAGCGCATTCGCGAAGGCGTGACCGACCGGCCCTTCCTTGCTGCCAATGAGAAGATCGATATGGGCCACTTCGTTGCCGTCACCGCACAGCGCCTCACCGATGAACATCGACATGTGCTTGCACTCCCGGAGGGTCTACTTCAGAACTGATGCACGGCCGCACCGGCACGGTGGGCGTGGTTGGAAGCCGGGAGAATAGCACGTTGGCCCCTCGCCGCAACCCTCAGTCGCTCATCGTCGTGGGGGCCAGCGGCCGCGCCATGGCCCAAAGCGCCCGCCGCGCGGGCATTCCGGCGCATGCGGCGGACCTCTTTCGCGACACCGACCTCGTCGAATCCTGCGTCTCCTCGACGCGGGTGGCCCCCTACCCCGACGGAATCGTGGACGTCCTCCGGACGCTCCCCGCGGCGGCGTGGTGCCACGTCGGGGGGCTGGAGAACCGGCCCGACATCCTGGAGGCCCTCGCGGCCGAGCGTCCCCTCGCCGGCTCTTCGGCGGCCTCCGTCCGGCTGGTCCGCGATCACCGCTGGCTCGCGGCCCGCGTCCGGGAGGTCGGGGCGGCCATGCCGGCCACCCACGACACGGCCGTCGGCATCCCGTGCGACGGCAGCCATCTCGTCAAGCCGCGAGCCGGCGCCGGCGGCCGGGGGATTCGCCGTTGGACCGGCGCCACCGCGGAAGACCGCGGCGTCGTCTGGCAGCGATGGGTCGATGGGATGCCATGCTCGGCGGCGTACCTCGCATCGCGTGGCCGAACCGATCTCTTCCTCACGTCGCGGCAGCTCGTCGACTGGAAGCCGTGCCGTGGTTCGGAGTTCGCCTGGTGCGGCAGCATCACCCGACGGCTGCCGGCCGCCGTCACCGCGGTCGTGGAGCGGCTCGGCAGGCATGTCGCGGCCGAGGCCGGCCTGATCGGCCTCTTTGGCATCGACTTCCTGCTGGACGACGGAGGACGCGTGCATCCGCTCGAGGTGAATCCTCGCCCCACCGCGTCGATGGAACTCTGGGAGCGGAGCGGAGCAGGGTCGCTCGCCGCCTCGCACTTGGCGGCGTGCGGGTTCGGCGACCCGACCGCGTCGCCGCCGTCCGGGATTCCATCGACGGTGTTCGGCAAGGCGGTGCTCTTCGCCGTCCGATCGGCCGTCGTCCCGGCAGCCGCCTTCGAACGCTGGCTGCGGTGGCGCGAGGATTGGCGAGATGGCGACGGGCTGCCCGCGGTGGCCGACATCCCGGCGACGGGCACGACGATCCCGCGAGGAGGGCCGGTTCTCACCATCTTCGCCGCCGGCAACGAGGAGGAAGACGTCCTCGCACGACTCGAGCGGCGGCTGGCGCTCGTCGAGGAATCGCTCCGCCCGCGGTCGAGGACGATCAGCCCGCCATCCGCCGCAGCTGGGGCATCTCCGCCGCGGGGCAGAGGTACTCCATGAGATACGCGTCCTCGGTCGTGTCCTGATAGAAGTCCTTGAGAACCGAGATCGCGCGGAAGCCGCAGGATCGGAAGAAGAGCTGCGCCGGAAGATTGGTCTCACGGACCTCGAGCAAGATCCGGCTGCGTCGCTCCGGGGAGAGCTTCCCCGACAGCTTGTCGACGAGAAGCGCCCCGATGCCGAGCCGGCGATGCCGCCGCGAGACTGCGAAGTTGAGCACGTGCAGCCGCGTGCGGTGCAGTTCGTAGATCATGAAGGCGACCACGGCGTCGGCCATCTCGGCGACCATGCCGATGCAGTTCCGCTGCCGGAGGCAGTGGGTGAAGTCCTCTTCCGACCAGGGGAACTCGAACGCCTCGTCCTCGATCCCGAGCACGTCGTGCATGTCTCTGCGGATCATCCAGCGGACGTGGACCTTCAGGCGTTTCTTGTCTGTCGACGCGGACACTACCTCGACTCCTCTTCCGTGGCCGACCCCTGCTGCCCGCGCCCGACGGATTCGGTCGCGGGGGTCGGACCGTAGCAGCCCGACAGGCCCCATCCAAGGCGGCTTCACGCAGAAAAACCGGATCGGCGCCGACCGAAACCGTCTTGACCGGCCCGGCACTCCTTCCTACCGTCCGCGGCCGTTCTGCAGGCATTTTTCAGTGGATCGCCCGCCATGACTCCCACTCTCGCCCACGCCTCGCCGCGGTGCTGGCTGCCCTTGGTGGCGGTGCTGGCCGGCTGCGCGGGACCGTCGATCCGCAGCCAGAGCCCGGAGATCGAGTCGCTCATGCAGGTCGAGCAGTCGACGAAGCTCGTCGGCGACTTCGCGACTCCCTGGGGTCTCGGGAGGCAGCGAGTCGAGAATGCGGGGCTCGTGACGGGATTGGCGGGCACGGGCAGTGATCCGCCGCCTTCGGCCCAAAGACAGGCCCTCATGGCCGACATGCAGGCTCGGGGCGTCGTCGAGCCGAACCGTCTGCTCGCCTCCCCGGCGACATCGCTCGTCTGGACCCACGGCTTCATCCCACCAGGTGCGAGGAAGGGCGACCGCTTCGACGTGGTGCTCGAGGTTCCCGGCGACAACGACACGACGAGCCTCGCCGGCGGCTGGCTCATGGAGACGCGTCTTTCCGAGATGGCCGTGCTCGGCAACCGCGTCCGCGACGGCCACGTGCTCGCCTCGGTCGAGGGGCCCGTGCTCGTCGATCCCGTTTCCGAGGCCACTCGCGACGGGGTTTCGAAGCTGCGGGCGAGGATTCCCGGCGGCGGCGTGGTGCTCGTCCCCAGGCAGATCGGCCTGTTGATCGCGGCCGACCACCGCTCGGCGCCGCTCTCGAAGCGGATCGGCGACTGCATCAACAGGCGGTTCCACACGGTCGTCCGAGGCTCGAAGCGGGGCGTGGCGACGCCCAAGACCGACCGCTTCATCGAACTGGAGATTCCCGCCGCCTACGCGCATTCGCTCGATCGGTACGTCCGCGTCGTGCGGGCGGTCGCGATCAACGAGCCCGCGGGCCGGAGACTCGATCGGCTCGAGCTCCTTTCTCGACAGCTCTCCGATCCGGTGACGGCCCCAACCGCGGCGATCCGCCTCGAGGCGATCGGAAAGGACGCCGTCCCGACCCTCCGCGTGGCGATCGACTCGAAGGATCCCGAGGTTCGGTTTCACGCCGCCGAGGCGCTCGCCTACCTCGGCGAATCGACGGCCGCCGGACACCTGGCCGAGGCGGCATCGTCGTTCCGCAGCGTTCGCGGCGCAGCCCTCGACGCGCTCTCCGTGCTCGACGACGCCAACGGAATAGACGCCCTCGAGGGGCTGCTCGACAACGCCAGCGCCGAGACGCGATACGGGGCGTTTCGCACTCTCTGGCGGATCGACCCGAAGGGCCCGCTCGTCCGCGGCGACCGGCTCGGCGACGGCTTCTCGCTCCACGTGCTCGACGTGAAGGGCCCGCCGCTGGTCCATGCGACGCGGAGCGTCCGTCCGGAGATCGTCCTCTTCGGAACCGACCATCCCCTCGGCGACGGACTGCGGGCCGAGGCGGGCACGTCGATCGTCGTCATCGTCGAACGACACTCGGCGACGGTCAGCCGATTCGCCGCGGGCGAGGAAGACAGGAGCAAGACCGTGCCCGCGCGGGTCGATCGCGTGATCCGCGCCATCGCCGAGTTGGACGGAACGTACGCGGACGTCATCCAATTCCTGCAGCAGGCGAAGGCGATGCGGTCGCTGACGAGCAGGCTGGCCTTCGACGCCTTCCCCGACGTTACTCCCAACCGCTCAGGCCTCCACGAGGAGGCGTCCGTCGGTGCCGAGGCCTCGAAGCACAACTCCACGGAGGCCCAGGGGCACCGCGCCGAACGCTCGAAGTCCTCGGGCGATCCGTCCACGTCATGACACGCCTCACCGCGATCGAACTCGTCGGGTTCAAGAGCTTCGCGGACCGGACCCGGTTCGAGTTCCCCGAAGGCGTCACCGCGATCGTCGGCCCCAACGGCTCCGGCAAGTCGAACGTGGTCGACGCCATGAAGTGGGTTCTCGGCGAGCAGTCCGTGAAGAGCCTTCGCGGAAAGGAGATGGCCGACGTCATCTTCGCCGGCTCCGCCGGCCGAAAGCCCCTCAATTCCGCGGAGACGTCGCTCTTCTTCGACAACTCCGCCGGCCTCCTGCCGGTCGAATCGGCGGAGGTGAGGATCACCCGCCGCGTCTTTCGCAGCGGCGAGAGCGAGTACCTCGTCAACGGCCAGATCGCGAGACTCCGAGACATCCGCGAACTCTTCTCGGGAACGGGGGCCGCCACCGAGGCTTACAGCGTCATCGAACAGGGCCGTGTCGACGCCCTCCTCGTCGCCAGCGGCCGCGACCGGCGGCTCGTCTTCGAGGAGGCGGCCGGCATCACCCGATTCCGCTCCCGTCGCGCCGAGGCGATCAGGCGGCTCGAGCGGACCGAGCAGAGCCGACGCAGGCTCGCCGATCTGCTCGGCGAGATCGCCGGCCGGCTCGCCACCGTGCGGCAGCAGGCGGCGAGGGCCCGTCGACACCAGGATCTCACCGCGCGATTGAAGTCGCTCCGGCTGATGGCGGCCTCGCTCGACCTCGCCTCGGTCGAGGAGGCGGCCGCCGAGCAGGCCGGCCGCATCGCCCGCACGCAGGAAGAGATCGCGATTCACGACGGCGTGCTTTCCGACGCCTCGGCGCGGCTCGCCGAAATCGTCTCCGAAGAGCAACTGAACGATGCCGAACTCGCATCGCTGCAGCAGCACCTCTCGAGCTTCGCGGAGCGGGCGGCCGCCGCGAGAACCTCGATGGGGCTGCTTGCCGACCGTGGGAGCGAACTTGCAGACGAGGCCGCACAGGCGGCGGCCGAACTCCGCGACTGCCGCCGCCGGCTCCTCGAGGCGAGGCGGGCGACCGACGAGACCGAGAGGGAGGAGAAGGCCCGCAGCCTGGAGGCCGAAGCGATCCGCGCGCGGCTCGCGGCCGGCGAGACCGCGGCCGGCTCGTCGAATCTCGACGCATCACAGGTTCGGGACGCGGTCGCATCCGCCCGCCGCGTCCTCCGCGAGTCGGAGGCCGCCCAGGCGGCCAGTCGAACGGCCGTCGTGCGGCTCGAGGACGCCGCAGCCAGGCTCGCCGACGCCGCCGATCAATCCCGCGGCTCGGTGGCCTCGGCGAGGGAACGCCATGCCCAAGCCCTCGACGCCGTTGCGGCCGCCGAGGGAAACCTCGCGGCGTTCGCGTCCCGGCTGGAGTCGGCGCACCGCGACCTCGCGGCGCTCGAGGGACGCGAGAAGGATCTCGCCGAACTCTCCATCGCCCGGCGCGAGGCGGTCGCGGCCGCCGCCGCGAAGCTCGAGGCATGCCGTGAACGCGCGATCGTGCTCGAGGAGCTCGTCGGCAGCCGCGAAGGCGTGTCGGAGTCGACCCGCTCCATGCTCGCGGCCGGCGTGCCAGGGAGCCGGGGTCTCGTGGCCGAATCCATCGACGCACCGCCTTCGCTGGCCGGCCTCGTCGACGCCGCACTCGGCCAGCTCGCCGGACACCTGCTCGTGGATTCGTCCGACCGGCTCCTGGAGTGGCTCGCCTCGCCGGCGTCCGACTCAGTGGCGGCCGGCGGACGAACCGGCTTCCTGATCGCCGACCGCCTGCCCGTCCCGGCGGACGACCCGGTCGGCACGGAGGGCGTGGTCGGCCGGCTCGACCGCCTCCTCTCGCCGCCGCCCGCGCCGGGCAGCGTCGCCGAACGCCTGCTCTCCCGGGCATGGGTCGTCGAATCGCTGGTCGTCGCGGCGCGGTTGGCGGGCTCGACGCCGGCCGCCAGCCTCTTCGTCACGCCCCGCGGCGAGATGCTCTCCGCCGATGGCAGGCTCGAGATCGGCAGCGGCGGCAACGCCGGGCTCGTCTCGCGGAGGAGCGAGCTCGCGGCGATTCCCGCACGCATCGAGGAGCTGGACCGCCGGGCCGAAACCTGCCGGCGCGAGCTCGCGGCCTGCAGCCTGGAGCAGGCCGACCTCCGGGACGAACTCCGCCGGGCCCGCGGCCACTGCAACGCCGAGTCGGCCGCGATCGCCGCCTCGAGATCCGAACTCGAACGCCTGCGCCGCGAGGCAGTCTTGCGGGAGACGGCGATCGCGGCGGCGGAGGCCGCCCTGCGCGGTGTGGAGAGCCGGCTCGGCTCCGTCCGGGAACAGCTGCAGCGGTCCCGCACCGCCGAACAGGAGTCGCTCGCCGCCACCACGGCCGCCGCCGACGCCGTGGCACGCGCCGAGTCGCAACTCGAGGCCTTCGACCGCAGCCGCGGCGAGGCGATCGAGGCCGTCGCCAGGCTCCGCGTCGAGGAGGCAGAACACCGCCAGAGGCTCCTCGCCGCCACCGCGAGCCTGGAGGCCCGTCGCGTCGATTGCACGACCGCGCGCGCACGGCTCGACGCCGCCATCCAACGCATCGCATCGATCGAGCATCGCCGTCGCCAGCACGAGCTCGAACGGCTCGCCCGGGGTTCCGAATTCGCCGAAGCATGCTGGCATGCCGAACGGCTCGCCGCGCGGCGGGGGGAACTCCTCGCCGCCCGTGAGCGACTCTCCGCAGGAAGACTCGCGGTCCTGTCCGCCACCGAGCAGGCACGCGACGCCATCGCCTCGCTTTCGATCTCGCTCCACGAGGCCGGGCTCACGGCCGGAGAGCTGCGACACCGTCGCGACCGGATCGTCGAGCGGATCCGCGACGACTATGGCCTCGACATCGAGGCCGAGCGGGCCGCGGCCACCGGCCCCGTCGAGCCCTTTTCGGGGGACCGCGACGCCCTCGACCGCGAGATCGAGGAGCACCGCCGCCGGCTCGCCGCCATGCCCTCGGTGAACCTCGAGGCGGTCGCCGAAGCCGAGGAGCTCGAGCGTCGCCACGAATCGATGCAGGCACAGCTGTCGGACCTCACCGACGCCAAGCAGGCCATCGAGTCCCTCATCGCGAAGATCGACGAGGAGAGCCGGCGACGGCTCGGCGAGACGATCGAGACGGTCCGGGGGCATTTCCGAGTCCTCTTCGAGAATCTCTTCGGCGGCGGCCAGGCCGACATCGTGCTCGACCCCCACATCGACCTGCTCGAGACGACGGTGGAGATCGTCGCCCGGCCGCCGGGCAAGGAGCCGCGCAGCATCTCCCTGCTTTCGGGTGGCGAGAAGACGATGACCTGCGTCGCTCTCCTGCTTGCGATCTTCAAGAGCCGACCGAGCCCGTTCTGCGTGCTCGACGAGGTGGACGCCGCCCTCGACGAGGCCAACGTGGACCGATTCGTGGGAGTGCTGCGGGATTTCCTCTCCTCGACGCAGTTCATCGTGGTGACGCATTCGAAAAAGACGATGGCCGCGGCCGACACGCTCTATGGCGTCACGATGGAGGAGTCGGGTGTCTCCAAACGGGTCGCCGTGAGGCTCGAGCAGGCGAGGGTGGCGGTCGCGAAGGCGGCCTGAACCCGCACCTTCGGCGGTGAAACCGCCGGAAAACCGGCTTCATCCCCCACCGCGCCGGCGTTTCCGCGCAGAACGGCTCAAGTCGCACGAAGCGATCTTTCGATACATCCCCGTGGATGGTCATGCCGTGGACGTTCCCGACCGCAAGCGAGGGCTCGACCACGGTTCGATGCAGGGGGGGAAACCTGCGAGCCGACGTGGACACGCGGTGCCGGATTGGCGGCTTCGCGTGGAGTCGGATTCTCTCGGCCCCTCTCTGTCTCGGGGCCCTCCAGACCCGGGGTTCGGCCCGTGCCGCACCCCGTTCGCGAAGAACCGCCGCGTCGAAGCGCGGCGAACACGACAGGGGGGAATCTCGTCGGCCAGGCCCTTCGGGGCGGGGTCGGCCCGGATTCCGTGCACGGTTCTCAGTGAAAATGGAGTCCAAGCGATGAAGGTGTTCACGACAGGACAGGTCGCCAAGATCTGTAAAGTTGCTCCCCGAACGGTGAGCAAGTGGTTCGATTCCGGCCGGCTTCGGGGATACCGAATTCCCGGCTCGCAGGACCGGCGGATTCCGCGCGAGTACCTGATCAAGTTCCTCAAGGAGCACGGCATGCCGCTGGGCGACCTCGAGGACGAGGCGATGGCGAAGGTGCTCATGGTGGGCCAGGATCAGGTCCTCATCGAAAACCTGAAGAAGCACCTGCCGCTCGATCGATCCTTCCGCATCCAGGTCGCGGCGAGCGGCTTCGAGGCCGGCATCCAGGCCGAGAGCTTTCACCCCGATTGCATCGTGGTGGACTACTCGATCGGCCGGATCGACGCGCAGCAGATCTGCCAGAACCTCCGCCGTAATCCCGAGTACGCGGAGACGATCGTGATCGCCCTGCTTCCCGACGACGGCTCGACGATCCAGGTCGACCGGGCGCACGTGAACGAGAGCTTCAAGAAGCCGTTCGACGTCGCGTTGCTCGCCGAGCGGTTGCGGACGCTCATCGGAGCCCGCAAGGAACTCGTCTAGGACTCGCACCACGATCGACTCCATTTCCCGCGGGCCGGTGTGTCGGGGGGACACGCCGGCCCGCGGACGTTTTGCTCCCGGTCGAATCGGCCGGGCATCCGCACGGCGGCGACCGTCCTGGTATGATCCGCCGGATGAACGCCCCCTCCCCTCACGGCATCCGCATGGTAGACGTCGGAGACAAGACCGTGTCGCGGCGGACGGCGAGGGCCACGGCCAGGCTGCGAGGCTCGCCCGAGTCGATCCGCAGGATTCTCGCGGGCGATCTCGCGAAGGGCGACGCCATCTCCACCGCCAGGATCGCGGGCATCATGGCGGCGAAGCGTACGAGCGACATCATCCCCCTGTGCCACCCGCTGCCGATCGAGTCGGTCGAGATCGACGTATCCGGCGACACTGCCGAAACGATCCTGATCGAGGCTGCCGTCCGTGCCACGGCCCGGACCGGCGTCGAAATGGAAGCCCTCTGTGCCGCATCCGCCGCGGCGCTCACCATCTACGACATGACCAAATCGATCGACTCCGGCATGACGATCGAGCAGGTTCGGCTCGAATCGAAGACCGGCGGCACCCGCGGCGACTACTCCCGCTGAATGTCTTGCTCCCGGCCGGCCTGCTTGGCTGCATCCGGGCGTGCTGATTCGGCCAGGATCGGCTCGAGCTCGTCGACGAAGTCGCGGACGTCCTTGAACTCGCGATAGACGCTCGCGAAGCGGACGAAGGCCACCTGATCGAGCCGTCGCAGCAGATCCATGAGCCGCTCCCCGATGACCTCGCTGGGCACGTCCCCGTCGAGACCGCCGTAGAGCTCGGTCTCCAGCGCGGAGACGACGCCCTCGATGTCCTCCTCGCTGACGGGCCGCTTCCAGCATGCCTTGGCGAGCCCGCGCTTGATCTTGTCTCGATCGAAGGGCTCCCGCTCTCCGTCCTTCTTCACCACCGTCAAGAGCTGCCGCTCCACCCGTTCGTAGGTCGTGAACCGCTTCTTGCAGCCGAGGCACTCCCGCCTGCGACGGATGATGTTTCCGTCGTCGCCGGCTCGGGAGTCGATCACGCGGTCGTTGTCGTCGCGGCAGAATGGGCATCGCATGACGCGAACTCCGTTTCGTCTACTCGGGGCGGACTTCGGGGCGAGTCGCTCCCCCGCGGGCGAGCTTCCAATCCCGCCGCTGTCGCGAGCTGGCGATGTTCATCGCCTTGCGATACTTCGTGACCGTGCGCCTGGCGACGGTGATGCCCTGCTTCGCCAGCTGCTCCACGAGCTCGTCGTCGCTGTAGGGGTTGTCCTTCGGCTCGGCGTCGATGATCTCCTGCAGCTTGAGCCGGACGGCGTCCCAGGCGACCTCGTCGCCATCGGCGCTCACCGTGCCCCCGACGAAAAACCTGCGAAGCGGCTGGAGGCCCCGGGGCGTCTGGATCCACTTGTCATCGACGGCGCGGCTGACGGTCGTCACGTGCATTCCGATGCGGTCGGCGATCTGCTGCATCTTCAAGGGCTCGATCGCCTCCGGCCCCTCCGCCAGGAACCGGGTCTGGTGATCGACGATCGCCTGCGCCGTCTTCAGGAGCGTGCTGCGACGCTGTTCGATCGATTCGATGAGCCACTGTGCCGCATTGATCTTCCGCTTGATGTACTCCCGCGTGGCGGGGTCGGTATCGGGAGAGGAGAGCAGTTCGCGGTAGTAGGGGCTGATCCGGAGGTTCGGCAGGTCGATGTCGTCGAGTCGCACCTTCCAGGTGCCGTCGGCGGCCGGCTCGACGAAGGCGTCGGGCTTCACCACCGGCACGAACGACGTCGTGTAGACGGCCCCGGGCTTCGGCTGAAGCGCGTGGAGCCGCTCCCGCAGCTCCTCGATCTGCTCGAGGGTGAACCCGGTCTTCCGCTCGATGAGCGGCAGACGGTTCGCGGCGAGATCCTCGAGGTGGTCGCTGATGAGCCGGCGCAGCTTGGGGCCGTCCGGGGTATCGGGCCGCACCTGCAAAAGCAGGCACTCCCGAAGGTCCTTGGCCCCGACTCCCGCCGGCTCCATGCTCTGCACGATCGAAATCGCCTTCCGCAGCGATTCGAGCTGGTTCGCGGGGCCGTCCGGATCGACGAGTTCCTCGAGCGGCATCGGCAGGTAGCCGTTGGCGTCGAGGTTGTAGATGATCTTGTCGGCGGCCTGCCGCTCCGCCTCGGTGAGGTCGTAGAGCGACAGCTGGTCGTGCAGGTGATTGGAGAGCGTCTCCGGCCGCTCCTGCATGTTGGCCATCTCGTCGAGGTACCGGTCGGACGACTCCTCGATCCGCGAAGCGGACGGCCTGAATCGATCCTCGTCGGTGTCGGGATACTCGGAGGACCAGTCGTACGACCGCTCGAAGTCGGCCTGGTTCGCGTGCTCCTGATCGACCACGAGCGGCTTCTCGTCGGGGCCGATCGACGAGACGACCGGCGGCTCGCCGGCGGCAGCGGCCTCCTGCCCCTCCGGCTCCTCGACCTCGAGCGTTTCGTTGTTCTGGATCTCCTGCTCGATCCGCTCCTCGAGGGCCATGAGCGGCAGCTGCAGAATCTCCATCGACTGGATCATGCGCGGCGCAAGCAGCTGCTTCTGCGCCATCCGCATTTCCTGGCCGAAAGACATCCGCATCGCTGCGCCCCAACCTGCTTCGAGAGTCGTTCCAACGGCCGCCTGGCCGGACTCTCGAAGTCTATCACAGGCCGCGGCGAACGGCCCGGTTCCGGCTCGCTCTCACACTCCGAACATTCCTATCGCCGCCGCGCGGATCCCATCAGAGCCTGCGGCGGCCCGACAGGGCGTCGGCGATCATGTCGCGGTTGGCCTGTTCGAACGAACTGCCGGCCGTGAGGCCCCGCGCCAAACGCGTGATCTCAACCGGCAGCCCGCGGAGTGACTCCGCCACGGCGAGCGCCGTGGCATCCCCTTCGACGTTCGGACTCGTCGCCAGAATCACCTCCCGAAAGCCTCCCTGCTTCACCCGCCCCCCCAGCTGACGCATCGTGAGCTTCTCCAGCCCTATCCCGTCGAGCGGAGCGAGCCTGCCTTGGAGCACGTGGTAGAGGCCGCGGTAGGTGCCAGCCTCCTCGAGGGCGAGCAGATCCCGCACCTGCTCCACGACGCACAGCACGCCGCGATCGCGTCTCGGATCACGGCAAATGCCGCACTCCTCCTCTTCGCAGAGGTTGAAGCACGATCGGCAGGGATGGAGCTTATCCTTGACGCCTCGGACGGCGTCGGCCAACGCGTAGGCCTCCTCGGCCGGCAGCCGCAGCACATGGTAGGCGAGCCGCTCGGCGGACTTGCGGCCGATGCCCGGAAGGCGGGCAAACTGCTCGACCAGCCGCGGAATCGCTGCCTTCTGCTCTGCCATCACACTGCTCCTCCGACGTGACGAAGGCAGTGTAACAGCCCCGCTCGAAACCCGGGCTTCTCCGCCGATCCGAGATCTGCCCCGAGATCTACTCCGCCGCCGGGCCGCCGTCGTCGGAAACCGACGCCGCGGGCTCCACCCGCCGGACGGTGGCGTCGAAGAGCGTGCGGGCGTGGGCCACGAGCGGGTGGTCCATCGCCTCGCGAATCAACGCCGACTGGGAAAACTGCGTCCGCGGCTTTCGCTCGACCGGTGCCGCTTCGACCGGATCGGGGGCGGGGGTGAGCCGATACCGCACCTTCCTGCCGACGATGCCGCGGAGCGCCTCGCCGATTCCGGAGGCCACTTCGGGCCGCGCGAGGAAGGAATGGGCCGCGGCGGCGGACGCGGGAATCGCGACCTCGAGTTCGTCTTCGTTCCACCGCACGACCGTGGCCGTGGCGGCGAAGTCGCCGGCGAGCCCGCCGAGCGCCGCGGTGGCGGCCCGCCACGCCTCGACCGGATCTCTGGTGACGACCACCGACCGCGGCGGGGCAGGATCGACAGGCCCGCAGTCCGTCGGGCCCGTGTCCACGGCCGGATCCCGCGCCGGCTCGTCGATGACCGGCACCAGCGCCGGCCCGCTAGCGGCCGCGGCCGCCGGGATCAGGGGATTCTTTTTTTTTTGCTCCCGCGGCGGCTCGAGGGCCGCGGCCGCGGCGACCCGCTCCACCGCCACCGCGATCGCATCGAGATTCTCGAGCCGCGACAGCCTCACGACCGCCATTTCGGCGATCGCCGTGCCGTGCAGGCTCGTCCGCATCCGCGAAAGCGCATGATCGAGGATCTGGAGCATCGCCAGGATCGTCTCGGTGCCGAGCGAGCGGCCGAGCTGCTCGAGATCGACGCCGCCGGGACGTCCCTGCCGCAGCAGTCGGCCCTCGACGCCGACGCTGGCGAGAAGGCTGTCGCGAAACGCCGCGAGCACCTGCTCGAGCACGCCTCCCGGATCGGCGCCGGAGGCGATCGCCTCGTCGAGCGCGGCGATCCCCGCCGCGGAATCACGCGCGGCGATCGCGGCGACGAGCCGGCCGATGCTCTCATCGCGACCGGTGCCGAGGATGCCGTGCACCTCGGCGACGGTGATCGTGGGCACGCCCCCCGATACCGCACCGCCCCCGGATACCGCTGCAGACGGAACCGCGCACCCGAGCAGTTGCTCGAGGAGCGACTGGCTGTCTCGCATGCTGCCCGCGGCCCGCCTGGCGATGAGCCGAAGCGCCCCGTCCTCGACGGCGACCCGCTCCGCCTCGGCGATCTGCGACAACCGCCGCTCGATCGCGTCGTCGTCCACCGTGAGGAAGTCGAACCGCTGGCACCGCGAGAGGATCGTGATCGGCAGCTTTTCCGGCTCGGTCGTGCAGAGCACGAACTTGACGTGCGCCGGCGGCTCCTCGAGCGTCTTCAAGAGCGCGTTGAAGGCCTCGCGTGTGAGCATGTGGACCTCGTCCACGATGTAGATCTTGAAGCGGCCCCGCGCCGGCCGCACGGCGACGTTCTGACGCAGCTGCCGAATCTCGTCGATGCCGCGGTTGCTCGCCGCGTCGATCTCGATCACATCGACGTCCTGGCCCGCCGAGATCGCGTGGCAGACGTCGCAGGCGTTGCATGGCTCCGCCGCCGGTCCCCGCTCGCATTCGAGCGCCTTCGCGAAGATCCTAGCCGCACTCGTCTTCCCGACGCCGCGGGCGCCGGTGAAGAGATACGCATGCCCGACGCGGCCCGCGGCGATGGCGCCGGAGAGCCCGCGAGCCACGTGCTCCTGGCCGACGAGTTCGTCGAACCGCTGCGGCCGATACCTCCTCGCCACGACGCGATATGCCTCGGCTGCCGCCCCCTGCCCGACGGTTGCGGCCCGTTCGGGGGCGGGGCGATCGGAATCAGGCGACGCTTCTGGGGCGGTCATCCGTGGGACACCCGGGGCACGTGACGAAGACTCGCAGCCAGAACGCCATCATGGACGGCCGCCGATGAGAGGCCCACCGCACAAAGGGACGCCTGCTTATGGCTGCTGCGGTTAAGCCCTGACCAGATTCACAGATCCCCATCGCAGGGGCCTCTCATCGGCGACCGGCCCGGGCCGCCCGGAGGCGGCCGTGGAGCCCGGCGGCTCTCCCGGAGTTGTACGGCCGACGGGAACCGCGGTCAAAGGCCAGCGGTGCTACGCGCCGTTTCGGGGGCCTTGCTACATTCCGACGACCATGCCCTCGCCGATGATGCAGCAGTTCGAGGCGGCCAAGGCCCGTTGCCCGGGAGCGCTCGTGCTCTTCCGCATGGGAGACTTCTACGAGCTTTTCGGCGACGACGCCCGCGAGGCGGCGGAACTGCTCGACCTGACTCTCACCAGCCGCGACAAGGGCCCAGACGCCCTGCCGATGGCCGGCTTCCCATTCCATCAGCTCGACCACCAGCTCGTGAAGCTCGTCGCCGCCGGAAGGCGCGTGGCCCTCTGCGCGAAGATCGC
>DHLZ01000177.1 GCA_002405515.1 Planctomycetaceae bacterium UBA4655 | reverse complement strand
GGCCGGCTGGATGAAAGGTGCCGGCTTGGGGGATGGGCCCCGCACGCTCCTCTACGAGTTCACAAAGATCAAAAGCGGCGACATCGTCCTGCCGGCAGAGTCAGCAGGCGGCGTCCGCACCACGGTGCGTCTGCGGCACGTGACGGAGCCAGAGGCCGAGCAGAAGACGCTGATGCACAGGCTCGGGCTGACACTTCCCAGGCGGCTCAAGCGGCTCGACAGCCCCGCGCAAATGGAGTGAAGACTTTGACCTCGGATTCGCGTGAATCCAGGGCTTTACACTCTCAGGTGCGTAACTTGGGCTTGGAGTGGATGCGAAGTCCGATCGTCTGTGTCGCGCCGGTGGAGCCCGGCAGGCACGACAGCAGCGACATCACGCCGCAGAACATCGCGATGCTCAATGGCAAGTGACGGCCGGCACACTGGCGGCCAGAGCCCTGACGAACACCGTGGCCGGGCCGAAGGACTGCCCGGCCACGGAAAGGTCACGGCTTCTCGGCCACGACCTTGCCGTCGCGCCACACATACACGGGCGTTCCGTGCATCCGCGCGATCCGGCGCGCGGTTCGGGCCGAACGCCTGAGGGCCCGGCCGACGGCCGCCGCAAAAGCCTGCGACGACTCGGCGGCGTGTGCGGCCGACTCGCAGCCGCTCGCGGACTTCTGTTTGCGACTCGTGCTCATGCGGTTGCTCAGTTGGATCGTTCCAGCAAGCGGGGCGCAGCCCCGGAATTATCATACACAGCCCAAGCGTGCATGAGCAGCCTGTAGTCCGACTGAAAATTCATCCAGCCGCGGGCAAACCTCCGCACGACGTCCGCGCGGGGCACGTCGTGGCCGCCCTGTCGGACCCGAGCGGCGATGCGGCGCAGGGCCACCGCCGGCGAGGAAAGCTTCAGAAAGATCATCTCGAGTCGGTAGCCGGCATCCCTCCAGCGGCGCAGACGAGCCAGGCGCGTTCGACCACTGAGCGTCGTTTCGAAAGCGAAGTCCGCCTCGGCAACCGCCAGCCTCTCGATTTCGGCGACGAATGTTCGTCCTGCCGCGACCGCGGCGGCCTGCGGTTTCAACGGGGAAAGTCCCGCGGCGATCAGGTCGGCGTTGACGAAGTGGACGACCCCCGCACCCACAGGCAGATACTCCCGCGCGAACGTCGTCTTGCCGGAGCCATTCGGGCCGGCGATCACGATGCAGCGGGGCTGACGAAGACGATGCATGAAGCCACCGCCCTGAGTGTATCCCGTTGCCTCGGCGTCGACGCAATTCATCAGCCGCGGGGAACGAAAAGGGATAGTCCGGCCAATGGCACTTCCGCAACGGTTTCCGTGCTGATGAGCCACTGATGATCCTCGGGGAGAGCGGCATGGGAGTCCGGAGGCGGTTTCCCGAGATGCCGAAACACCGCTCGCGCCCCGCTGCGATGGCGATGTTCTCGCCTCGGCGCAGGCCGTCTCCCGGGTCGCCCGTCCGGGGCCTTGATGCCTCGCGTCCGCACCGGTCAGAGGCTGTGGATGTCGATCACGGGCTGCTCGTCGGGCGACACCTGCACCGCTGCGCGGTCGTCATCAGCCTCGACAAGCTCGCCCCAGTCGGTTGGCGGGCCGCGGGCAGGTGAAAGTGGCGGGGGCTCGAGCGGTTCGCCACTCTGTATGAAGCAACACGGGCGCGAGGATCTTGCGGATCGGCCCCGGCTCCGTGATGAAGTCAATGAGCCGGATGTCGCCGCCGCAGATCGGGCACTCGAGCGGAAACTCCTCCCCCATCCGCGCCATGAGCTTCGCCCAGGCAATGCGCGAGGTGCCATGTGAGCGTGGCTTTTGATGTGTATGAGCCGGGTCGCAGCAGCCTCCCGCGCCGTGCCCGTCGCTCGCATGCCCGCCAGCCTCGGCCTCTTGCCGCTTGCCGACGTTCCCGATCGCCAGCGCCGTGACGGCGGGCCTGAGCGGGTGGTTCGGTGCAAACACGCCGTGATACCGATGCCGGTGCTTGCGCGGCGACGGGACGAGAGCGGCGAGCCGGTCCAGAAACTCAAACGCCGTGAGTTCGACGACGCCATTGGTTCCCGGCCGTGTGGACTTGGAATCTGCGACCACCAGGAGCCGCGTCAGGCCTGCTCGCGTGGCGCGTCGCCCGGCAGGTGAGCAAGGCCGCCGCTGAGACAATAAAGGGTGGAGCCGCAACGCCCGCTTGTGACCGCTATTGTCCCTGGAACCTCTCCGGGATCACGAAGTCTTCCGTCGGGCTGCCGTCTGGTTCGGGAATGAACTCGAGCGTCTCGATGAGCGGAATCTCGACGTCCTTGTTCTTGATCAGAGCGGTGAGTGTCTTGGGAGAGATTTTCTTGAGGTTGGGGAGGGCGAGCCGGCCCTTGCGGGCGGCGAGGACCTTGGCGATTTCGACGGAGTCGGGGGACTCAAAGGCGGTGAGGCTCAGCACCCCCTGCGACAGGCTGGCGATCCCTCGGGCATTCTCCAGACTCAACGGGTGCATGGCGACAAACCGCTCGACGACATCGTTGTCCACGCCGAGCATGCCCGCGTACTCCCCGAAGGCCCGGACGACGTCCGGATCGACCTCCGCCAGGCTGCCCAAGACCAGCATCGAGCTTTTGGAAGTCGCCAGCGCCTGGGCGACGTCGACGTCGAGCCGCGTCAGACTTTGCAGAAAAAGGTTGCCTTTGAAGGCCGCCAGTGCCTGGGCGGTATCCGCGTCGAGTGCGGCCAGGCGGTCAAACATCAGACTGTTACCCCCGCGCTCCGCCAGTGCCTCGGCCGTCGGGGCGTCGAGCGTGGTGAGCTTCAAAAAACGTCCATCCCACGCCTTCGATTTGGCGAGGGCCCTCGCGGCGTCGGCGTCGAGCGACTCCAGTCCGCCCAACTCCAAATGCTGCCCCTTGAAGTCCGCCAGTGCCGTTGCGCTGGCGGCATCAAGCGTCGGCAGGCCGTTGATCACGAGGTTTGGCGTACGCAGGCCGGCCAGCATCCTGGCGGCCTCGGCGCCGAGCGTCCGGAGGCCGGAAAGATCCATCATTTCACACCTGACTGCGGCGAGGGCCTGCGCGGCGTCGGCGTCGAGTTCTGCAAGTCCGCCCAGGCCCAGCCACTTGCCCCGAAACTCGGCGAGGGCCTTGGTCGTGGCGGCATCGAGCGTGGTCAGGCCGTTGAGAATCAGGACCCCCTTGTACGCCGCGATCGCCCGGGCGGCTGCGGGGTCGAGCTTGGTCAGACCGTTGAGAACCAGCCACGCCCCCTTGTACTCCGCAAGGGCCTTGGCGGCTGCGGCGTCGAGCGTCTTCAGACCGTTGAGAACGAGCGGTTCCTTGCCATAGCCCGCGAGCGCTCCGGCGGTGTCAGCGTCGAGCGCCTTCAGACCATTCAAGGGCAAGGCCTGGTAAAAGATGGCCTGGAACGACCCCCTGACGATGATTTCCTGCTCCGCACCCGGGAAGTCGGCCGCCAGACGCCGCGCCTGCTCGGGCGCCAGGCGTTCGATGGTGTTCGTGTCTGCGGGCAGGTCATCTACGACAAGGTCGTCGGCCGGCGCGGCTGGCACGTCGGGCGCGACGATGGACACGACCAGGGCAAGCAGGAGCAGAACCAATCGCGCGGACTTCATGGCTGGCCTCGGTGCGGCAGCGGCTGGTTCGCAGCCGCGAGAGACGAAAATCTCATAAAGAGATTACATCCGCGGCCTGTCCCGGAAAAACTGTTCCGGCATCGAGCCGTCGCCTGGCAGATGGCCGGTCGCGAGCGGGAAGACTCGTGGGAGCGGTTCACGGGCTGAACCGGTGCACCATCGTGTGGCGGTAGGTCTGCCCCGGGTCGTGCCGCACGCTCGGCCAGTCGGCGTGGTGGATGGAGTCGGGGTATTTCTGCGTTTCCAGGCAGAGAGCGGTGTTGGCCTTGTAGGCCGCCCGCTCTTTCCCGACGAGCGTGCCGTCGAGGAAGTTGCCCATGTAGACCTGCACGCCGAACTGGTCCGAAAGCAGCTCGAGCCTGCGGCCGCTGGCGGGATCACGCAGCAGGGCGACGGTCCGCAGCCGGCCGTCGGGCTGCCAGCCGCGGATGAGGTAGGTGTGGTCGATGCCGCAGGGATAGTCCGGCCAATGGCACTTCCGCAACGGTTTCCGTGCTGATGAGCCACTGATGATCCTCGTGGAGAGCGGCATGGGAGTCCGGAGGCGGTTTCCCGAAACGCCGAAACACCGCTCGCGCCCCGCTGCGATGGCGATGTTCTCGCCTCGGCGCAGGCCGTCTCCCGGGTCGCCCGTCCGGGGCCTTGATGCCTCGCGTCCGGCACCGGTCAGAGGCTGTGGATGTCGATCACGGGCTGCTCGTCGGGCGACACCTGCACCGCTGCGCGGTCGTCATCAGCCTGGACAAGCTCACCCCAGTCGGTGGGCGGGCCACGAGCGGGAGAGACGGGAGGCGGCGCGAGCGGTTCGCCACTCTGTATGAAGCAACACGGGCGCAAGAATCTTGCGGATCGGCCCCGGCTCCGTGATGAAGGAAATGAGCCGGATGTCGCCGCCGCAGATCGGGCACTCGAGCGGAAACTCCTCCCCCACCCGCGCCAT
>DHLZ01000168.1 GCA_002405515.1 Planctomycetaceae bacterium UBA4655 | reverse complement strand
CTTCGCCGCGGATCACGGAGAGTCGCTCCAGCGCGAAGGGTGGCCGGGAACAGTATCGCAGCAGGTGCTCGAGACTGTGAAGTAGCTCGGCACGTCGCGGTCGATGAGCGTGATCCGGACGCTGGCGTCCACCGAGAACCCACTGTTTTCCCAGCGGAGCATGTCGGCGGCCGCATCGGCGTCGAGGAGCCGCTGCATGCGGAACCAACGCACGACCCGACGGCGCACCTTCTCGGCGAGCGCGGCCAAATCGGCCTGGGTGATCGGCCGGGCCGCCAGGAACGCCGGCGGCCCGTCACCGGTCGGCACGAAGACGCCGTCGGTCGCGCACGCATGGAGATGCACATGGTGATTGAGCGCCGATCCAAAGCGGTGCAGGAAGGAGACGGCGCCGAGTCGCGGGCGAGCTACGCTCGGCCTGTCGCCGTCACGGGTCGAGCCCGCCGCGGTACAAAGCAACCGCTCGATCTCTGCGACGACCTTTTAGAGCGGCGTCTTCTCCGATCGGCGTCGCTCGTGGCGGCGGGAACTCGCAGTGCCGACGTGCGGGCGGACTTTGGACCGCGTCGGCGACGCTGTCCGGACGGCGACCATGGGCGCACCGGGGCATGGACGAGAGAAGTGTGCGCTAGTGCACTAGTGTTGCGACAAGGCCGACGCGAGCGACTCTCGCCAGAGCCCCTGCTCAACTGCTGTCTCAATCCGGGCGATGTCTCGGTCAGGAGGCCTGAGGCGCACGCTGCTGCAGGCGCCACAGGCTCCAACGACGACGTCCGTCGATCCGGCCCGGCGGCCGCTTTCCTGTGCGGTGCAGATAGAGGGCGTCCCGCACGACCTCCGTCCCGATGCCGAGCGATTGTGAGATCAGGTCGATGCCCGACCCAGCCTCCGCCATCTCCACGATCTGCGGCAGCATCGCCGCGTACTTCGGTGTGCGGTTCAGCAAAACCACGACGTCGCGGCGCCCGCGAGGCACCTTTCCGAGCATTATCCAACGGTCGGTATTCAGGAACTCCCACATATTGACAGTTGGATCATCGCCGGCGGGGGCTGCTGACGGGCCGCCGTAGGCATTTCGTCCCGATCCCCGCGTATGATCACGGCTGCCCTCAGGGGACACAACTCATGGCCACCGTCCAGATCACGATTCCCGATGCCCTCGCCAAGGAGGCCGCTGCCGAAGGCTTGCTCGAGCCCGGCTCGATCGAAGCGATCCTGCGAGAAAGACTCGCGGCAGCCCGCGTAGCCAAGATGCAGGCGATGCGGTTCAAGTTCTCTCCAAGCGGAACACCTCCCATGACGGCCGAAGAGATTGAGGCCGAGATCAAGGCGTATCGTGCGGGGCGGCGCAGTGCGGCTAACGCTTGACAAGAGCCCAGGCGTCTCTGACTACACCTCGGGCAGCGGGATACCTGCTCAGCCGAGCAGTTCGTCGATCACCTCGATGAGCCGAGGAATGTCGATGTGCACCGCATCCCACAGGACGCGATGGTCGATCAGGTCGTAGCCGTGGATGAGGTGATCTCTCGTGCCCGCGATTTCCTTCCAGGGAATATCATCGCGGCGCTGCTTGAGTTCGTTTGGCAGACGTCGTACTCCCTCGCCAACAATTTCGATGCATCGCTCCAATGCTGCCGTCGCCTTCCAGTCCGCCAGAAGGGAATCAAGCGTATGCGCGGCACACAACGTCCGAGCCTTTTCGGCCGCGTCGCGAATCTGCGCGAGCGTGATTCGCGGGTCACGACGGCTCATGTATCTTCGTAGATCGTGACGGCTTCGCGGCGAATGGTCGGCTCGAGACGTGGGTCCAGTCGTGAGCAGAAGTCGACTCTACGGCCGAGAATTCCTGCCAGCTCGTCGCCATACCCGAAGAAGCGAAATCCGATGCCTCGCGTTGCCTCCGGCTTGAAATCGGCCAGGACATCAATGTCGCTGCGAGCCGGATCGAAGTCATCGCGGAGCACGGAACCGAACACGCTCAGGCGAACGATGCCACGGTCGCGGCAGAAAGCCACCACGCGGTCACGGTCGAACTGGATTGGTAGTTTCTTGACGTCGGTAACCATTTGGCCGGCACCTCAGACTTCGATCGAGCCCGTCGCTGAACGTGCGGAGCAGCGACCCATGGCCGGGATGCCACGGCCGAGACGGCTGTGGCATCCCGCGCTCACAATTTTACCTGTACCGCTCATGTGGCTCCATCGCGTTTTTTGGCTGCTTTGCGTGCGGCCGCCCTGCGGTCGTAGATGAGTGGAACGATCGCCTCGGCGGGGCCGGGCCTCGTTGCCGGCTCGGCGGTCGGGCTTGAGTGGATCGAGTCCCACACCAAGGCGGGAGCGACGTCGCGATTCGTCGGCCCCCCACGATCGAGCACCGCCAAGGCCGGCACGGCGTTGATCGTGAAGCGGGCAACCATCTGCGGGTTTTCGTATCCATCGACGTGTTGTTTTTGGAGGATGACGTCACCCACGAGGGCCTTGAGTACCTGGGCCGCCACGCCCATGTCGCCCTGCAGCAGCTCGCGAAGCTTCCCGAGTGCGGCGACGATGTCCTTCTCCGTGACGCTCCTCACGGTCGGCCGTCGGCCGGCTTGCTGGAGTTCCTTGAGTTGCTCCCGCTTGGCCGCAAGCAGCCGCCCCATCTCCTCGGCCTTGGCGAGCACGGCGTCGAGATGTGTGTCGTCGAGCTTGGCGAGCCGGTCGGTGAGCCGCTTCAGTTGGCGGTCCTCATTCGCGATTTCCTGCTCGAGCTTCTTGGTGGACGGAATCGGCTGTCGGGCGATCGAGGCCAGCCGCTTGTTCACCTCGGCCGTCAGGTCGGCAATGAAAGCGTCGGTGAAGAGCGTCGGCATGATGGTCCGCAGCACCGCCTCGTCGATGATCCGAGCCGACTTGTAGCCCCGGTTCGTGCAGCCGTGAATTCCGTTGTTCGCGTTGAAGCAGAAGAAGCCCTGGTACTTGTCGTCGGATCGCCCGAGGATCATCGGGTTCCCGCAGCCACCGCAGGTCGGCCGGACGAGCACCTTCGGGTACAGGTCCACGCGGTGGGCCTTCTTCTTGCGATTCTTCGCCTTGCGGCCGAAGGACTCCGCCCCAAGGCCGAGTTTGTTGCCTTCTCCCAAAACGTCCGGTCGATGCCCAGAGCGACGACGTCGCATTGCCAATCGGGCATCGCGTCGGGAAGGGCGTCGAGAAGCCACGGCGTGATGGCATGACGCCCGACCGGCTGCTGGTCCGTCAGGGAGCCGAACTCCAGCTTCACGGAACGTCGCAGGTAGTCGAAGCCCGTCGGCTGGTGAGAAGGGTAGTGGAAAAGCAGATTCGGCGCACCGCTGGTCGGGTCAGCTGCGTACTCAAACCAGGCTCCGCGCTCGGGTTTGCCAAGAACGGTTTTCGCCTCGGCCTCGAGAGTTGGCTGGAACTGCTCCTGAACCGCCTTTGCACAGGCTGCCTCGGCGAGCGTCGTCCATTTGTCGGCTTGGTTGCGGCTCGTGCCGGGTTCGGGGAGCCCGAGCAGTGCCGGGGAGATCGACAGATCGATGTCCTCGGAAAACCGGTCGATGACCCGGAATACCTTCGATAGCGAGGTGCCTCCCTTGAACACGAGGCTGTCGTGGAAGTCCGAGCGAAAGAGCACGCCCAGCAGCCAGCAGACCCAGAAATCTTTTTCTAGGACGACGGCGGACAGGCCTCGCCTTGCGGCTGCCTGCTCGAAATAGAGCCGACGCTCGTGGCCTGGAAGCTCGAGGAACGAAAGTCTCATGTCCGGGCCGCCGCGAGTTCACGGAAGATCGGGTGCATCCACGTGGGCGCCAGCCGGAGATCATCGAGAAGCTTTCGCCGTTCCGCAGCAGGGAGCGTGCGCTTCAGATGGGCACGCCGTTCGGGCGTCACGTGATCGCGGCCGAGTTCGCGAAACGCCTGAATGAGAAGACCGCTTAGCCTTCCGGAGGGTTCCATGTTGCGCGGAGTCGTCCGCCGCAGTTGGATCGTCGTGCCGCCGACGATGACGGTGCGACTGGGACCATCGGTGAGAAACACCAGTTTCGCCGGCACCTGCTCCGTCAGGCCGAGAGTGTTGGCGGCATACGCGCCGGCGGGCTGCAGGCGGACGCGGTCGCGGCCGGCGATCGCCCTCGCCACCGCTTCGGGCGGCGGCGAGAGCGAACCGAGCTGCGGGTGTTCCTTCGGATAGTCGTAGACCCCTCGGGCCAGCCGGCGGATCGACCCGGCACGAACAAGCCTGTGCAGCGCAACATCAACGGCCCTTCGGTTTCCGAGGTCGAGAAAATCCGACGGCACAACGACACATCCCCGGCCCCGACGCCGGAGGGCGGCGAGGATTCTCGCGTCGAGTGATTCCGGCGACTTCTGACGACCTGCCATGTAAGAAAAAGTAGCACGATTTTCTTACAGAATCAACTCTTGGGCTGGGGTTTGCGCAGCATTCTTGCGGCCGCCCTGCGGTCGTAGATGAGGGGGACGATCGCCTCGGCGGGGCCGGCCGTCGTTGCTGCTGCCGGGTTCGGACTCGCGTGTATCGAATCCCAGACCGGGACGGGAGCACCGTCGCGATCCGTCGGCCCCCCACGATCGAGCACCGCCAAAGCCGGCACGGCGTTGATCGTGAACCGGGCGACCATCTGCGGCTTTTCGTACCCATCGACGTGTTGCATTTGGAGGATGACGTCACCCACGAGGGCCTTGAGCACCTGGGCGGCGACGCCCACGTCACCCTGCAGCAGGTCCCGAAGCTTTCCGAGCGCGGCGACGATGTCCTTCTCCTTGACGCTCCTCACGGTCGGCCGTCGGCCGGCCCGCTGGAGCTCCTTTACTACCGGGAGCATCAAGTAGCTGACATTATTCTGCGGGCAACTCGGGCCGCAGACTTTCACGGAAGCCCGAG
>DHLZ01000268.1:988-8843 GCA_002405515.1 Planctomycetaceae bacterium UBA4655 | reverse complement strand
ACTTATAACCGGACAGTAGTGGGCTGGCACCTTTTTGCCGACAAAGATGCGGTTCCAGCTGTTACCCGTCGGATGCGTGCGGGCCTTCACCACCTCGACGTCGAACCCCGCCTCCTCCATGGCCCGCGCGAAGGCCGGATCGACGCCTGCCGACCAGACGGCGAGACGGCCGCCGGGCTTGAGCGCCGCCCGCGCGGCCCCCAGGCCCGCGGCGACATAGAGCCGGTCGTTGGCCGCGGCCGTAAGCCCTGCCGCGCCGTTGTCCACGTCGAGCATGATCGCGTCGAACCGGCAGCGGCTCTCGTGAAGCAACTCCGCCACGTCGCCGACGACGATCTCCACCCGCGGGTCGTCGATCACGTCGGCGGCGAGGCCGTGCGCCGGATCGCGATTCCAGGCCACCACCGCCGGCACGAGCTCGGCGACGACCACCCTCGCGTCGGGCCCCACGTGCCGAAGCGTCTCCCGCAGCGTGAAGCCGAGGCCGAGCCCGCCGATGAGCACGGCGGCACGAGGCCGGTCGCGAAGCCCCTCGCAGGCCAGCTCCGCCATCCGCTCCTCGGAATGGTGCTGCCGCGTGGACATCAGCTCCACGCCCCCGACGCGGATCGAGCGGGTGCCGTCGTGCTCGTGGAGCGTGAGCGGACGGCCGTCGGGCGTGACGGCACGGTCGAGGAGGCGGGTGGGTTTCATGATTCCTCGTGAACCTGGTTCCCCCAAGCATCGCACATCGCCCGCAGCCGGCTTGACCGCGGGAAGGGATGGAAATATGGTTACCCATATGAAGACAACCGTCGATATTGCCGACGACCTTCTGCTGCGGGCGAAACGGGAAGCCGAGGCATCGCACACCACGCTCCGCAGCCTCATCGAAGACGGCCTCCGCGAGGTGCTCAGCCGCAAGGCGGCGGCGAAGCGGCGGCCGGTCAAGCCCGTGACCTTTCGGGGGAAAGGCTTGCAGCGGGAGTTCCGGGGCAAGGGCTGGGAGGCGATCCGCGACGCCATCTACGGCACCGGGGAGTCATGATCGCGATCGACACGAACCTCCTCGTCTACGCCCACCGCGAGGACAGCGAATGGCACGACGCGGCCAAAACCTGCGTCGTCGATCTTGCCAACGGCGGCAATTCCTGGGCCATCGCCTGGAACTCCCTGCACGAATTTCTCGCCGTCGTCACCCATCCCCGCATCTACGCCCCGCCCACGCCGCATGCGACGGCATTCGAATCGATCAAGGCCTGGATGGCATCCCCGGGACTGCAGCTGCTCCACGAGGGACCGGGCTACCTCGAAAAGCTCGAGCGGTTGTGCGTCGGTGCCAAGATCGCGGGCAGTAGGGTCCACGACGCCCGCATCGCCGCCATCTGCCTGAACCACCGTGTCGCCGAACTCTGGACGGCCGATCGGGATTTCTCGGTCTTCCCCGGGCTCAAGACCCGCAACCCGCTCATTGGCCGGTGACGGGGTCGCCCTCGGGGGGCACCGGAGTCCAGCGGTCGAACGTGGCGGCCTGACCGCGGAGGCGGCCGTCGGCGTCGATGACGTTCCAGACGATCGCCTGCTCGATCCGGAATCGCCGGCCGGTCCGCGAGATCCTGTTGCCGGAGTAGTCGTCCACGTAGCCATCGCAGGCCGTCCGCGCGAGCAGCCTCGCCCGCTCGTCGCGGTGGACCGGCTCCGCCGTGAGCCGCGAGGGCGTCCGCACGAACGACTCGAAGTCCATCTCCCAGAGGTCGAGCGCCGCCCGGTTGCCGTAGTTGAGCACGGGATCGGGCTCGGTGCCGTGCGACACGACCACGAAGGGGGAGAAAAAAAGCCGCTCGGCGAGATCCTCCGCCGGCCCATTCCCGGGCATCAGCTCGCGGCCGAGCAGCCGCGAGAAGGAAGCCAGCAGGAGCTGCGCGTGATCGACCCGCCACGGATCGGCCCAGGGCGTTTCAGCGGAGGATGTTGTCATGGCGAGAATATGATCGTGAAATCGTCACGCGTCCATCCATCCGCAAGCACCATTCCTCTCCCATGCCGCAAGCACCTGCCTCGCCGCCGTCGGGCTGCTTCCCGACGGCCGAACACGACATCGTCGTCGTCGGGGCCGGGGCGGCAGGCCTCTTCGCGGCGATCCATGCGGGCAGGACGGCGAGGGCCGGCGGGGCGACGGTCTCGATCGCGGCGCTCGACGGCGCGCGGAAGCTCGGCGCGAAGATCCTCGTGGCTGGAGGCGGCCGCTGCAACGTCACGCATTGGAAGGTGACCGAGGGAGACTTCGCCGGCAGCACGCCCCCGGCGATCCGCCGTGTGCTCGCCCGGTTCGACGCCGACGCGGCGGCGGCCTTTTTCCGCGAGGTGGGCGTCGAGCTGAAGCGGGAGGAGACGGGGAAGCTCTTTCCCGTGACCGACTCGGCGAGGACGGTGCTCGAGGCGCTCCTTCGGGAGGCGACCGCGGCCGGCGCCGCGCTCCTCCATCCGGCTCGCGTGACTTCCATCGAGCGAACCGACAGCGGCTTCCGCCTCGCGGTCGACGACGCCGCGGGGGACGCACGGTCGATGCTCGCACGCCGGGTGATCCTCGCGACGGGAGGAAAGTCGCTCCCGAAGTCGGGGTCCGACGGGCTCGGCCTCGAGCTCGCCAAACGCCTCGGCCACTCGGTGACGAGCCCGGTGGTGCCCGCGCTCGTGCCGATCGTGCTCGAGAGCGGCCACTGGATCACGTCGCTCTCCGGCCTCACGCTCCCGGCCGAGGTGGTCCTGCTCTCGCCGACCGGCAGGCGGCTGAAGGCATGCAGCGGCAGCACGCTCTGCACCCACTTCGGCCTCTCCGGGCCGGCCGTCCTCGACATCAGCCGCCACTGGCTCGTGGCGAAGGATGCCGATCCGCAGGTGAAGCTCTCGCTGAACTGGCTGCCCGGCATGACGCCGGAGGGGGTCGATCGATTGCTTCTCGACGCCGCGCCGCGATCGGCCGTCGCCTCGCTTCGCGACCACCTGCCCGACCGGCTGGCGAAGACCCTCTGCGACCTCGCCGGTGCCGGCTCGGGCGACCTCACCCGTGAGGCGCGGCGACGGCTCGTGCAGGCGGTCACCGCCACGCCGCTGCCGGTCGTCGGCGACCGCGGCTTCCCGGTCGCCGAGGCGACCGCGGGGGGCGTTCCGCTTGCGGAGGTGCGGCTGGAGACGATGGAGAGCCGCCTCTGCCCGGGGCTTCACTTCGCGGGGGAGGTGCTCGACGTCGATGGCCGCATCGGCGGCTTCAACTTTCAGTGGGCCTGGGCGAGCGGCTTCGTCGCGGGCTCGTCGGCCGCCGCCTTCTTCGTCGCCGGCGAGAAGGTGATCTCGTAGACCCGCTCTCCCTGCGTGAGGTCGATCGGCCGGATGTCGGCGGCGCCGGGCATCGCGCCGGAGCTCGCGAGCAGGCCGTCCACCGCCGCCACGACGTCGCGGATGTCGATGTCCCGCATGCAGACGTCGTTGATCGGGCAGGGCACCCGGAGGTTGCACGGCGAGCACGAACGCGACGCGCGGACGAGGGCGTGCGGCGTCTTCCACGGGCCCCAGCGAGCCGGGTCCATCGGCCCGAAGACCGCCACGACCGGCACGCCGAACGACGCGGCCAGGTGCACCAGCCCCGTGTCGATCCCCAGGCAGAGATCCATCCGGGAGAGCAGCGCGGCGGTCTCCCGCAGCCCGAAGGCTTCGGAATAATCGTGGATTCGCTCGGCCACCTTCGGCCCCACCATCGACATGAGCGTCGCATGGGTCGCCCGATCGGTGGGCCCGCCGCAGAGAAAGATGTCGGCGTCGCGGGCCTGCACGATCGCCGCGATCGCGGATGCGAACCGGTCGAGCGGCCACTGCTTCGACGGATTGGTCGAGCAGGGGGCGACGAACACCCGCGGCCCGCGGCCTTGCGGCAGGGCCCGCGCAACCGACCGTGCGGCCTCGGCCGCGACCCAGTTCTCGTTGTGGCCGTCGTCCACCTCGATGCCGTCGGCCCGCAGGAGATCGAGGAAGAGCTCGGCCTCGTGCCGAGACTCGTCGATCCTCACCGCCCGGGAAAAGAGGAAGCCCCGCCCCTCCGACGCGAATCCCACGCGGTGCGGAATGCGGGCCATCGCGCAGACGACCGCGCTCGAGAACGACCGCTTGAGCACGTACGCCCGGTCATAGCGTCGCGACCGAAGCCAGCGGGCGGTGGCGAGGATGTTGGCGATCCCCCTTGGCATGAGGCCCCGCTCGCACGTCGGACGGTGCCAGGTGATGAGCTCGTCCTTGTAGGGGCAGTCGGCGAGCACCTCGCCCGATCCGCGGTCCACGAGCACGTCGATCACGGCGTCGGGAAAATGACGCCTGAGATTCCGCAGGAACGGGATCGCGAGCACCGTGTCGCCGATGAACCGGTTGCGGACGACGAGGATCCTCGGCCGGCCGACGCGGCGCGAAGCCACGGCAGACGCGTCCGCCCGCGGCGGAGTCGTGACTGCGGGGTCTTCGGTGGTGTCCTTGGCGGCGATCATGCTAGCGGGCGAACCCGACGAAGAAGCTGAAGAGCTGCTGGCTGTCGTAGGGGGCGTAGACCACCGGCACGGCGAAGTCGAGCGCGATCGGCGCGGGGCCCATCGCCGGCAGCGTGATCCGCAGGCCGAAGCCGGGGGAGACGCGGAAGTTCTTGATCGTGACGTTGCTCTCGACCGTGCCGAAGTCGGTGAAGACGACGCCGCGGAGCGTGTCGTCGGCGGTGATGGGAAACAGGTACTCGATGGTGTTGAGCCACTGGAACGGACCGCCGACGATCGCGGCGTTCTGGTTGCCGACCGGCTCCGTGCCACCGATGGTCTGCCGGGGGCTCGCCCCGCGAAACACGAAGCCGCGGAGGGTGTTGTAGCCGCCCGCGTAGAAGTTGTCGTAGGCGGGCGTGTCGGGGCCCGACATGCCGAGCACGGAGCCGACCGAGAGGACGTGCCGGCCCGAGCCGTCCGCCCGTTCGTTGAGCAGGAAGTACTGCCGCGCCTCGAGGATCCCGCGGGGGTAATTGAACGTGCCGATCACCTGCTCGAACTCGAACGTCGCGAGGTGCCCCTGCGTCGGCATGAACGGGCTGTCGCGGGTGTCGTGGATGATGCCGCCCGAGAAGCCGTAGACGCTGTTGGTGCCGAGCATCCTCGAGATGTCGGGCGTCAGCAGCCGCGCGTTGTAGATGTCGACGTTCTCGGCGCGGATGCCGCCGTTGATCGAGAGGTCGGGGGCGAACGCAAACTGGTAGCCGAGGCCGAGCCGGCCGCCGATGCGGCCCTCCGCCCAGTCGTAGAAGAACCGGGTGAAGTAGGAGCCGCTCGCCGAGAGGCCGATCCGCGTGTCGAAGAGGTAGGGCTCCTGGAAGGTGGCCGTGTACCGCTGCAGCACCGTGCCGGGAGCCGCTTCGAGGCGAAATCGCTGCCCGGCGCCGCGGAAGGCGGTGCCGTTGCGGATGTCCTCCCAGCTCCGTGGCAGCCGGAAGAGGTCGAAGTTCTGCTCGTCCACGACGATGTTGCCGACGAGGCCGGCGTTGGAGTTCACGCCGGCACCCAACATGAGCCGGCCCGTCTGGGTTTCCGCCGCATCGACGTCCACGACCACGTAGGGCTCGTTGCCCGGAAAGACGTTGACCGGCTCCTGAGGAAACGCCGGAATGCCCGGCTGGCCCGGGAATGCCGGACCGGGCGGCACTGCCGGCACCGCCGAGGGGGGACCACCGGGAAAAAGCGGCTGCCCCGGCATGGGCTGGGCGACCGGCTGCTGCGCGACGTAGACGGGGGGCGGCGCGTTGCTTCGCCGGTAGTCGACCGCCTCGGGGCCGGTCGGCGCAATCGCCGCACCACCCCACGTCGGCTGCGCCGGACCGGGTGCCGCCACCGCCGACGGCTGTTGGACGGGCTGCTGGGGAACGGCTGCCTGCGGCCGGAGGCCGAACGGCGGCGGAGCCGCGGACGGCTGCCACGGCTGCGGACTCTGTCCCCTCCAGACCGGCGGCTTTTCAGCTTCCTGGGCGGGAGCGGCCTGCGGCTGCTCGGGAGCGAGCTCCCCTTCGATGACGAGGTCGAGCACGGCATCCTCATCGCCGTCGGGGCTCTGCCCGCGAAAGCCGGGTCGCTTGGGGGCTCTCGCGACCTGCTCCCCGCCGTCTTCGGCGTTTTCCGGCTTCGAGAAGACGATCTTCGGCCCCTCCCCCTTCGCGGCGTCGGCGAGGAAGAGGCTGCTCGACTTCACCCTCCGTTCGTCGTCGCGGAGCTTGCGGATGTCGAGGATGTCGCCGGGCCGCAGCGAAAGACGGTTGAGGATCGTGCTGTGCTTCGTGTGCGGATGCTCGCCGCGGATGCGGACGTTGATCTTCCCGACGCGGTACCGCTGCCCCTCGGCGACGTTGTAGACGAGGTCGAGCTGACCCGGCTCCTCGAGAAACCGCGGGTCGGCCCGGATGTCGGCGAAGACGAACCCCCGGCCGCCGTAGATGTCGCGGATCATGTTGAGGTCGAGATCCATCTTCGACTGGTTGAACGGCTCGCCGCTGGTGAGCTTCAGCTCCCGCTCGAGGAACTCGCTCTTGAACTTCGTGTTGCCGATGAACGAGACGTTGCGGATCGAATACCGCGGCCCCTCGTTGATCACGAAGGTGAGCATGGCCCAGTCGCGGCCGCCGGCCTTCACGACGTCGAGCTCCCGCCCCACCTTCGCCTGGAAGAATCCGAGGCTGCGGTAGTAGGCCGTGAGCACGTCCACGTCCTGGTCGAGCTTCTCGCGGTCGATGTCGCCGCCGATCAGCCAGAAGACGCCCGGCTTGCTCTTGATCTGGGTGAGCAGCCGCGCGTCGCTGGCGATCGTGTTGCCGACGAAGCTGGTCCAGAGCGATTTCTTCGCACGCCCCTCGTCGATGAGAAACACCGCTCCCTTGTCCCCGGGCTTGTTTCCCTCGACGGTCGTGACTTTCGCCGAGTCGTAGCCCTTCTCGTGGTAGAACGACTCGAGGCGACGGCGGGCCTCCTCGACCACGTAGGGGTCCATCGAGTCGCCGACCTCGATCTCCGACTTCTTCTTGAGCGTGCGGGTGCTCACGAGGTCGTTGCCGACGAACTTGACGTGCCGAAGCATCGGCCGCTCGATGACCTGGAAGATCACGACGATCCCCTCGGCCACGCGGACGTACTTCGGATGCACGTCCACGAATTTCTTCGACCGGTGGAGCGAGCGGACGTCCTCCTCGATCGCGTTGGGGTCGAAGATCTGTCCGGCACGGGTCACCAGCTTCGGGAGCTTCGCGACGTCGGTGGCGTGGTTGCCCTCGATGCGGACCTCGACGATCCGGTTGGCGTCGTCTTCCGCCCGGGCAGCGGGTCCGGCCAGTGGCGGCGACGCCGCAGGCAGGGCGGCGGGCGGCGGAGAGGCCGGGGGAAGCGGCGGCTGCCCGTGCATCGAGGCGGCCGGCCAGACGACCGCCAACGTGAGAAGCACGCGCAGGGCGGCCCGACGCACCGGACGGAGGATGACCGGGGGGCTTTGGAGCATCGTGCGCTCGTCTTCGGGGCTCGGCTGGAACACAGGGGGGGAGCAATACCGGAGTGAGGAGCGGGACCACAAGTCGAAAACGCCCCCGAACGGCCGGTTCGGACCGGCGGAGCGTGTTTCCGCGGCCCCATGGGCCGCCCGCGTGCTTTCCGCGCTTACCCAGACCTCGACGTTTCGCTCTTCAACCGTCCGGGCAGCAGGTAGGATGAAGCCATGCCTCCAACGTTCATCGAGCTCGGCAGTACGGAGGACAGCCGCGACGTCGTCCACAGGGCCGTTCAGGCACTCGCCGAGGGCAAGCTCGTCGCTTTTCCGACCGAGA
>DHLZ01000268.1:0-802 GCA_002405515.1 Planctomycetaceae bacterium UBA4655 | reverse complement strand
CGCCGGTTTCACATCGAGCCGGACGGACGAGCCTCGGCTGTCGCTCGCGGTGAAGAGCGTCGACGAGGCGCTCGACTGGGCCCCGAGGCTCAGCCCGATCGCCCGCCGTATGGCCAGGCGGTGCTGGCCCGGGCCGGTTGCGATCATCGTGGCCGACGATCACCCGGAGAGCCTCGTCCACCGGCTGCCGAAGGATGCCCGCGAGGCGATCGTCGGCGGCGGCAGGATCCGGCTTCGTGTTCCCGGACACCCGATGCTCTCCGACTGCATGCGGATGCTTTCCGGGCCGGTGGCGCTCGCCGAGCCGCAGGGCGACGCCGGCGAGTGTGCCGCCACGGCGTCGGACTGCGTGCGGCTCACCGGGCCGGGGGTGGCGCTGGTGATCGACGACGGCAAGACGAGGTATGCCCAGCCGCCAACGGCGGTGGAGGTCGATCCCGTCGGCTTCCGCGTCGTGAGGCGGGGCGTCGTGCCGGAGGAGACGATTCGTCGGCTCTCGAGCCTGCTTGTGCTCTTCGTCTGCACCGGCAACACCTGCCGAAGCCCGATGGCGGAGACCGTCTTCCGCTCGATGGTCGCCGAGCGGCTCGGCTGCCGGCCGGAGGAGATCGAGTCGCGGGGTGTCGTCGTCGCCAGCGCCGGGATCTCCGCCTGGTCGGGCAGCCGGGCGAGCGCCGGCGCATCGCCGCGATGCGGGAGATCGGCCTCGCCCTCTCCGGCCACGAGAGCCAGCCGCTCACCGAGGGACTCCTACGCCAGGCCGACGTGATCCTGACGATGCCGGCGGCCCACAAGGCGGCGA
>DHLZ01000279.1 GCA_002405515.1 Planctomycetaceae bacterium UBA4655 | reverse complement strand
TGCCTGACCGACTGCGCTGAGGCCGCGCTCTTCTCACTCACCGGGATCACGCGAACCTGCTCTGGCGCCAGCCACTACGGAAACGCCCCGGCGTAGTGCGCGATGAGCACGCCCACGAACCGCTCCATGCTGCCGAGCGGCGCCCGGTGGATCATCACGGGCGTATGCCGGCCGTTGTCGGCGCCGATGTATTCCAGCGCGAACCGCTCGGCGCTCGGCAGGTTGTAGTCGAGCTGCACGGTGCCGAGCTGCCACTCGCGGCCGAGCGAGTCGTGCACCACGAAATCGATCTTCGGGCCGTAGAAGGCGGCCTCCCCCGGCTCGGGCTCGCAGCCCGGCAGGTTCATCCGCTTCGCGACCCGCTCGATCGCCGCCTCCGCCTCGTCCCACCGCTCCGGCGGCCCGACGTACTTGTCGCTCGCGGGATCGCGGAACCCGAGCCGCACGCGGAAGTTGTCGAAGGCGAGGCTCTCGAGCACCTTGAGCGTGAAGTCGATGCAGCCCTCGACCTCCTGCTCCACCTGCTCCGGCATGCAGAAGATGTGGGCGTCGTCCTGCGTGAACCCGCGAACTCGCGTCATGCCGCCGAGCTCGCCCGACTGCTCGTAGCGGTAGACCGTGCCGAACTCGGCGAGCCGCAGCGGCAGCTCCTTGTAGCTGCGGGGCCGCGCCTTGTAGATCATCGTGTGGTGCGGGCAGTTCATCGGCTTGAGCAGGTACTGCTCGTCGTCGCTCATCGCGATCGGCTTGAACTGGCTGTCGGAGTAGTAGGGGTAGTGTCCCGAGATCTTGTAGAGATCCACCTTGCCGATGTGCGGCGTGTAGACCGGCTCGTAGCCCCTCGCCGCGAGCTCGTCGCGGACGAAGCTCTCGAGCGTGGCCCGCACGGTCGCCCCCTTCGGCATCCAGAGCACGAGCCCGGAGCCGACGAGCGGGCTCGTCGTGAAGAGGTCGAGCTGCTTGCCGAGCACGCGGTGGTCGCGCTTCCTCGCCTCCTCGATCGCCGCCAGGTGGGCGTCGAGATCGGCCTGGCTGAACCAGGCCGTGCCGTAGAGCCGCTGGAGCTGGGCGTTGTCGGCATCCCCCTTCCAGTAGGCGCCGGCGATGTTCGTGAGCTTGAAGGCGCCGATGCAGCCGGGGCTCGGCACGTGGGGCCCGCGGCAAAGGTCCACGAACTCCCCCTGCCGGTAGAAGGAGAGCGTGGGGTGGTCGGCGAGTCCCGTCTCGATGTGCTCCGCCTTCAGCGGCTGCGCGAGGTCGCGGACGATCTCCACCGCCTTGCTCCGCGGAACCTCCACCCGCTCGAACGGCTCGTCGGCCTCGATGATCCGCTTCATCTCCGCCTCGATCGCCGGGAGGTCCTCGTCGGTGATCGGCCGGCTCGCCCGCATGTCGTAGTAGAAGCCCGCCCCGACGGTCGGACCGAAGGCGAGCTCGACTCCCGGGAAAAGCCGCATCACCGCGCGGGCCATGACGTGCGCCGCCGAATGCCGCATCACCGGCAGGGCCCGCGGGTCGCCCACCCTCACGAATTCGATATCGACCGCCTCGCCGGCCGCCGTCTCCGGCAGCGTGGCGTCGAGCCCGGCCGCCTTGCCGCCGACGACCGCGGCCACCGGCGCCTTCTTTCCCTTGTCGGGCAGGCGGAGATCGGCGGCGATCTCCGAGAGCCGCATCGTGGCGGCGTAGTCGCGGACGGAACCGTCGGGCAGGCGGACGCTGGGCATGGAAGACCTTCGGAAGATAAAAACGAGAGTATCGGCACGCGGCCGACGAGCGGCAAGACGCGGCCACGGCGAGGGTTCTTTCGGCATGACGAGGCGGCCATTCCGGATTCCACTGCCCCCCCGGGGGCTGCCGCGGCAGCTGAGGGTGGCGTATGTACTCGTCGCGGCGGTCGTGACGGCGATCGTCTCGGCGATCCCGCAATGTCCCCTTCTCGAATCGTTGGCCCCCCTCCACGACGCCCAGGGCCGGCCGCTCTGGCGGGTGCGGACGGTCCACGACGGCGACACGGTCACCTGCATCGACGAGAAGGGGCAGTTGCAGAAGATCCGGCTCGTTGGGATCGACGCGCCCGAGTTTGACCAGCCCCACGGCCGCTCCTCGCGGGCGGCCCTCGAGTCGAAGCTCGCCGCCGCCGCCGTGCGGGTCGTGGACCGCGGCCGCGATCAGCACGGCCGGCTGCTCGGCACGCTCTTTCTCGATGTTCGGTCGTCGGACGGAGCGACGACCGCCGAAGGGGGCAGAAACATCAACCGGGAGATGGTGCAGGAAGGGCATGCCTGGGTGTTCGGCGGGTTTTCCCCCGATCCGGATCTCGCGGCCGCGGAGGATGAGGCGAGAAAATCCCGTCGCGGCCTCTGGGCCGATCCCAACGCGGTCGCCCCGTCCCGGTGGCGAGACACGCACCCGCCACACCGGCGTGTGCCGGGCCGAACCGCCCTTCCTTGACTGGCCCCGATTTCGGCGCGAAACTCTTTCTGTCTCGGCGACCTCGGCCGCCGGGCCGACCCGGGCGATTAGCTCAGTTGGTTAGAGCACTAGCTCGACAAGCTAGGGGTCATAGGTTCGAGTCCTATATCGCCCATAAATGCGGTTTGCCGCGGCTCGCAGCGTTTCGCATCGTTTCGCACCTTTCGGCGTTTCCGGCCGAGTTGCTGCGATTCATGC
>DHLZ01000064.1 GCA_002405515.1 Planctomycetaceae bacterium UBA4655 | reverse complement strand
CGGGAATCTTCAGCGATCGCCTGCCGGGTGAGAGGCAACAACGTGCTCGGGGTAGCAAATTCCGCGGAGAAAACATGACAACCCGCCGAGAGAAAATCCTGGCGATGCTCCAGGACGACCCAGACGACGTCTTCCTCCGCTACAGCCTCGCGCTCGAGATGGAGCAGGCTGGCGAGTCGGCGCCCTGCCTCGAGATGCTCGCGGCGCTCGCCGCGGGTGATCCTCCCTACGTGCCCGCTTTCCACATGGCCGCCCGACACCTCGTGGCCCGGGGACGGTTCGAGGAGGCCCGGACGTTTCTGCGGGACGGAGTCGAGCAGGCCCGCCGCCAGGGCAACGCCCACGCCGCCGGCGAGATGGCCGAGCTGCTCGCCTCGATCGGCGACGCGGGCGAGTGAGAGACCGTCCCGATCCTTTTGTTTCGCCCCTCTTGTTGCGGCTGTGAAATCGCGATTGGATCGAGTACCCTTCCGGACCAGGAACAGGTCCACCCGGGAGACACGAGCGATGAACCGTTGGCAGGAGATGGCCGATTCCGTCCTCGATGGCGGCTCGATCGATCGCGGCGCCGCCCGCTCGATCCTCGAATCGGACGACGCTGAGATCCTCGACGTGCTGGCGGCGGCCTACCGGGTTCGCCACCACCATTTCGGCAACACCGTGCAGCTGTTCTTTCTCATGAACGCGAAGAGCGGCCTCTGCCCCGAGGATTGCGGCTACTGCTCGCAGTCGAAGGTGAGCGACGCCGAGATCCCGCGATACAACCTGCTTTCGGCGCCGAAGCTGCTCGAGGGGGCGAGGCTCGCGGCCGAGCGGCAGTCGAAGACCTTCTGCATCGTGATCTCCGCCCGGGGCCCTTCGGAGCGTGAGATCGACGCCGTCTGTTCGATCGTTCCCGAGATCAAGCGGCAGTACGGGCTGAATATCTGCGCGTGCCTCGGCCTGCTGACTCCCGAGCAGGCGGGGAGGCTCGCAGCAGCGGGCGTCGACAAGGTGAACCACAATCTCAACACGGGGAGGCGGTTCTATCCGGAGATCTGCACCACCCACACCTATGCCGATCGGTTGCGGACGCTCCAGGCCTGCCGCGATGCCGGGCTCTCCCTCTGCAGCGGCGGCATCATCGGCATGGGGGAATCGCACGACGACCTGATCGACATGGCGACCGAACTGAGGGATCTCAGGGTGGAGAGCATCCCGCTGAACTTCCTCCAGGCGATCGACGGCACGCCTCTCGAGGGCAGTGATCGCCTCTCGCCCCGCGACTGCCTGCGTGCGCTGGCGATGATGAGGCTCGTCAACCCGTCCTCCGAGCTGCGGATCGCCGGCGGCCGGGAGGTCCACCTCCGCAGCCTGCAGCCGCTGGGGCTCTATGCCGCCAACTCGATCTTCGTCGGCGACTACCTCACGACGAAGGGGCAACTGCCCGAAGCCGACTACGCGTTGATCAGCGACATGGGGTTCGTCGTCACCCGTGGCGCAGAGTCGGCCGAACCCCTGGCCTGCGCAGATTGACGGCCCGCGGAAGCCTCGCGGGCGATTCCGTCAAAAGCCCTACGGACGGTTCGACCGATACCTTCCCCCGGCGGGTGCGCCGGGGTGGCGTTCCTGTCGGGCTCGACAGGCAGGAGGGGGAAGATGACAAGGTCATTCTCGATGGCGTCATTCTCGATGGCGGCGTTCGTGGCCGGTGTCTTGGGGCTGGGGATGTCGTGGTCGGTCGGTGACGCGACTGCCGCCGGTCCGGCCGAGGTCGCCAGATCGACGGGGAAACCCGTGCAGTCGAACGCCTCGACGGCCGCTTCCGGCCGCAGGCCCCTGGCCGTGCGGATTGCCATGGCCGACAAGCTGAAATCCGAGCCGCCGTCGTCCCCCGCGGTCGCAGCGACGCCGCCGGCCACGGAGGCTGCGGTCGAGCGGGCTGCCGCCGCGGATGCGCCGGCCGTCAAGACGGTGGCCCGAAAACCGGCGGTGCCGAGGCTCCTCATCGACTGCGAGGAGTCGACGGTCGATGCCCGCCAGGGCGATTGGATCCGCTGGAGGATCACGATCCGCAATGCGGGAGCGACCGCCCATCACGTCGTTGCCACGCTCTACTTCGCCGAAGGCATCGAGCCGTTGGCCGCCGAGGGCCACGGCCACTCCCTCGCCACTGGGGAGGCGAAGTTCAGCCCGATCGCACGCCTCGGCGAAGACGATTCGGTGCAGCTCGAGGTCACCGGCCGGGCGGCACGCCCCGGCGCCGTCGCCTACCGGGTCGAGGTCGGCTGCCGCGATCTGCCCGGGCACGTCGCCCGCGAGGCGGTGATCCTCGTCCGGCCGAAGTCGGCGGAGTGAGCCGGTCCGATCGGATCGGCCGTCGAGGACGGGAGCCGCGGTCAGTCGCAGGCTCCGAGCAGGATCGCCCGCGACGCCAACAGCCGCGAACGCTTCCGCACGGCGGGAGGCGGGGCCATCCGTTCCGCCACGATCTCGTCGGGCCCGGTAATGTCCGACCAAGGCTCGGCATGTTCGCGGGCCGTGCGACGGTCGTCGGACGGCTCCGCGAAGATCGCCTCGATCGGCTCGACTTCGATGCCGCGGATGCGGCATTCGACGGAGCCGACCCGAATCGAGTAGGTGTTTGACAGCGACCGAGGGAGGGTGGTTTTCATCGCCTGTCTCCTGGACTTTTCCATCTCGCCGACGTCCGGGCGGCGGAACGAGCCGGAAGGGATCGTCCGCCGCGGCGGAAGCCGCGTCCTTCAACTCTGCCGCAGAATCCAGGAGCACATCCCGGGCCAAACCCAGCCGGGGCGAAAAAATTCCGTTCCCGTTCGCCTATCCTGCAAAACCGACCCAGTGTGACGCGAGGGGGCTTTTCCGAAGGTGTGTTGCCGCCCGAAACCGCCAGCCGCACAGGTCCGGCGAATGAAAAATTTTCACGGCTACAAACCGACTGCCGCTTCCGCCGAACGCCGTTGCGGTTCTCAGCGCCCCTCTCGGCTGCCGCCGCGGGCTTCCGTATGGCCTACGCTGGCGGTGGGGATCTGACGCATCCGGTCGCGGAGTTGGGCCGCCAGTTCGTAATTCTCGGCCTCGACCGCCTGCGCCAGCTGCTCCTCGAGCGTGCTGCCGACGTCGTACCGCTTTCGGACGTGCTCCCGCATGTCGGAAAGACGCTTCACGAGTTCGTCGTCGGAGAATCGTTCCGCCGCGTCGTACCGCTCGAAGAGGTCCTTGAACCGGTCGAGGCCGCGGTTGATCTCGCGGATCGCCGATTCAGGGCCGTCCTCCTCGAGGGCCGCCAGCGCCCCCGCCTGCACCCGATGGAAGAGCACGAACGGACGGTACTGCTCGTGCGACAGCGTCCATTCCTCGTCGGGGGAGTGGTCCCGCACGAAGTCCATGAGGGCCAGGCTGTGGTCGGCGTCCTTCGCGGCCCGCTTGTATTCCCGCAGCGCCAGCCAGCAGATCCGCCGGTGGTAGAACTGCACGAACTCCCGGTCGGCCTCGGCGCACTGCTCTTTCGAGAGCGTGAAGGATTCCCCCTCCCGCACCGCCTCCCCGACGACGTAGTCGAAGAAGGTCTCGGCGCCCCCCGGCCGCTCCCCGTCGGGGCGGTGCTCCATCTCCATCTGGAGGAGGCCCATGTCGACCCGCATCTGGATCACCTGGCGGCCGCTGCGGGCCTTCACCATCCGCGCGGTGACCTCTCCCGGACGGAAGGGCCAGCCCTTCAGGATCGAGTCGATGTCGCGAAAACCTGCCATGTCGTGGTCATCCTCCTGGATGTCCGCCCGGCGGTCACCGGGCGGCCCTGGAAAGTATACCAATCCAGGGGTTCATTCAGCCGTGCCTCGCCGCGACTCCTTCTTCGACGAGAGGCGTTTCTTCTCCTCGCGACGCCTGGCGACGGCCGCGCGGGGAACCCGCGTCTTTCTGCGTCGCTTCGGTCTCGCGGCGGCCCGCTCGAGAAGCTCGGTGAACTTCTCGACGCAGTCGGTCACGTTGCGGGGCTGGTCGCGGTGACGCTGGCTCGAGATGACGAGCTCGCCGGAGCGGGTCAGCCGGCCGCCACACTGGGCCAGCAGCCGGCCGCGAACCTCGTCGGGAAGGCTTCGGGAGCCGATCACGTCGAACCGCAGCGTGGCCTTGCTGCTCGTCCTGTTGACGTGCTGGCCGCCGGGGCCGCCGCTGCGGGCGAACTGCCAGGCAAGCTCCTCGGCGGGAATCGTGAAGCCCCCGCTCGATACGCGAATCGGATCGACTCTTCCCTCGCTCGGCATGCACCGAAGTATACGCATGGAGCATGCGGATGATTGCCGTCCGGTTTTCGAAAACCGTTCGCATGGAAAAGTCAAGCCGAGAAAACGTTGATGGCTGTGCTGGCACGGCTCGTCGGCAGCCACATTTCCAACGATGAAATACGCCGCCCCGAACCCGTCTGGACATCTTTTTCGCGGCGTTTGCATACTGCCGCAGCCGCGGGCGGGCCATGCCGCCGCCCCGTTTCCAGTTTCCGGAGAGCACGTCGAAATGATTCGCGCTTCGATCAGCGAGTTCAGCACCTATCGCAGCGAGCTTCACGAGGAGATCGCGCAGCTCGTGCGTCATGGCTTCGATTCGATCGCGGTTTGGAGGACGAAGCTGTCCGACGTCGGGGCCGCCGAAGCGAGGTCGCTGCTCGATACGGCCGGCCTGCGGGCGTCGAGCCTGCTGTGGGGCGGCGGGTTCACCGGGGGCGACGGCAGGTCGTTCCGCGAGAGCCTCGACGACGTCCGGGAGGGGATCGCCACCGCGGTCGAGGTGGGAGCCGCGGTTCTCGTGCTCCATGCCGGCTGCCGCGGCGGGCACACGATCGGCCACGCCAGGCGGCTCCTCGCCGAGGCGATGAGGGAACTCGGACCGGTGGCGGCGGGCGAGGGGGTCGCGCTCGCGATCAAGCCGCTGCACCCGTCGTTCTCAGCCGACTGCAGCTTCCTGGGTGGCCTGGAGGAAACCTTCGACTTCGTCGATTCCCTCGACGAGCCGGCGGTGATGCTCGCGGTGGACCTCTGGCAGTTCGCCGACGAACCGGGGTTCAGCGAGAGCCTGCGGAGGATGCTGCCGAGGGTGGCCGTCGTGCAGGCGGCCGACCGGCTGGGACCGCCCTCGCAGGAGACCGATCGGCTTCCGCCCGGCCATGGAACGCTGCCGCTGCAACGGATCGTCCGGGAGCTGGTTCGACACGGCTATCGGGGCGACGTCGAATTCGACTGCGTCGGCGAGGCGGTCGAGGCAATGGGGGTCGAGCGGCTGCTCGCATCGCTCGAAGCGTCGTTCTCACAGTGGCTGGGCCGGCCCCAGGTCGCCGCCGCCCGCCGCTGAACCGTACGCTTCGACGCTGCAGGCCAACGTCACGCTGCGCGTGGGTCGACGCCGCTGGGTTCGGAGCTGCCCGTGTGCCGCTCGCCGGACGCCCGCTGCGCGACCAATCCGCTTCGCGGATCGGTGCCCGCCTGTCCTTCGCTCGCTCGGATGCCGACTTGAATGGCGGGAAGTTACTGCCCCGAGCACGATGTTGTTGACAGTAGTTTTTGGCTGGCTGATCGCCAGCACGGCTCCACGGAAGCCCGAGGCGCGAGTTGCCCTGCAGGCGATCGCTGGAAATCCCCGGAAGCCCGAGGCGCGAGTTTCCCTGCATGCGTTTGCTGGAAATGCCCGGAAGCCTGAGGCGCGAGTTTCCCTGCATGCGTTGCGTTGAAATTTCCGGAAGCCCGAGGCGCAAGTTGCCCTGCAGGCGATAGATGGAAATTCCCGGAAGCCCGAGGCGCCAGATGCCCTGCAGGCGTTGCGTTGAGATATCCGGAAGCCCGAGGCGCAAG
>DHLZ01000073.1 GCA_002405515.1 Planctomycetaceae bacterium UBA4655 | reverse complement strand
CAACGGGGCGGTTGTCCACGCCCGCCGGATCCTTCCACGGCTTGCGGCGCGGGGCCACCGCGTCTGGCTCGCCGCGGCGGCCGATTCCTGGATCGCCGCCCAGACCGCCGGCGAGGCGGGGCTCCTGCCGACCGATTTCCGGCGGTGGCCGTTCGGCGAACTGGGGCGGGTCGCCGAATTCTGCCGCCGCGAGCGGATCGACGTCTTTCATTCCCACTCGACTCGTTCGAGCCACTTCGGAGCGATGCTCCAGGCCCTGCACGGCGTGCCGAGCGTCGCCCATCTCCACTGCGACACGTTCCAGGCCCACGTCTACTTCCACTCCCTGCTCATCGCCGTCTCGCAGCACACGCTCGCCCGCCATCGTAGGTGGCTCGCGGGGCTCGGCGAGCGGGGCGTCGTGCTGCCGAACTTCATCGAGTCCGGCGTGTGGCGGTCCGCCGCCGGCGATGACCGGCTCCGCGAACTGCTCGATGTGCAGAGCGAAACGCCCGTGCTGTTCGTCGCCGGACAGATCTGCCGGACGAAGCGGCAGGATCTCGCGGTGAAGGCCCTCGCGATCGTCCGGCGGACGCATCCCTCCGCGGTGCTCGCAGTCGCCGGGAGAGGCCGGCCCAGGAAGCACCACCAGGGAGAGGGCGTTCGACTGATCGGGTATCGGGAAGACCTGCCGGAACTCCTGCCGCATGCGACGATCGTGGTCGTGCCCTCGCGGCGGGAGGCCTTTGGCCTGGTGGCTGCCGAGGCGATGGCCTGCGGAGTGCCGGTGGTCGCCGCCGACGCCGGCGGCGTGGCCGAGGTCGTCGCCGGCGGCGGTGGAATCGTCGTGCCCCGGAACGACCCGGCCGCCCTCGCCGAGGCGGTCGTCGGCATTCTTTCGGATGCGGCCGCCCATGTCCGCATGGCTGAAGCGGGCAGGCGGGTCGTGGAGGAGCGGTACGCCCCGGGCCCGCACATCGAGGCGCTCGAGCGTCATTACGAGTCGGTCGTCGCACCGAGATCAGGATTGCGGGATCGCGGCGGCGGTCCGTAGAGTGACGCGGTCGTCGCGGAAGGCTTCTCCGGTGGGGGAAGGTCGAGACGCGCGGAGGAATCCGGTTCATGGAACAACTCACCCGCAGGGGGCTTTTCGCGGCGACGGCGGCGGCGGCGGGGGCGTGGCCCCGCGGCGACCGTTCGACGCTGCCGGGGCCGGGCGGTCGCTTCGAGCCGTCGATGGAGCATCTCCCCGAGAAAACACCGCTGTTCGCGACCGGGTTTCTCGAGCACGATCCCCCGCCCCCGTACGCCCACTGTCCGTCGCTCGCGCAGCTCGCCGACGGCCGCATGGCCTGCTGCTGGTATGCCGGCAGCCGCGAAGGGGGAAAGGATGTCGCGATCTGGTGGGCCGAGTCGCCGGCAGACGGTGTCGCGGCCGGCAAGAGCGTGTGGAGCGAGCCCGTCGCCGTGGTCGATCGGCGCACCGCCTCACGCGATCTCGACCGGTTCGTCGCGAAGGTCGGCAACTCGGTGATCTTCACCGATGCGTCGGGCCGCCCTTGGATCGTGTTCGTCTCGATCGCCGTGGGCGGCTGGTCGGGCAGTTCGCTCAACGCCTGCTGCTCGAACGACGGCGGCCGAAGCTGGGAGCCGGCCTGTCGGCTTGTCCTGAGCCCCTTTTTCAACGTGAGCGAACTGGTGCGGTCGGCGCCGATGGTGCTCGATGGCGACCGGATCGGAATTCCTGTCTACCACGAGTGTCTCGGGAAGTTTCCGGAGATGCTCTGGCTGCGGCCCGAGGGAAACCGTCTCGTGGCGACGAAGTCGCGAATGGCGGGGGGCCGCTCGCTCCTCCAGCCGGCGGTCGTGCCGCTCGACGCGACGCGGGCCGTGGCCCTGCTCCGCAACTACTCCAAGACCCGTCGCGTGGCGATCCAGCACACCGCCGACGCCGGCCGCAGCTGGAGCGAGCCCGAGTCGACGCCGCTTCCCAATCCCGACGCGAGCGTGGCGGCGGTGCGGCTCACGGGCGGCAGGCTGCTCGTCGCGTTCAACGATTCGGCGAAGGACCGCGACAACCTCGCCCTCGCGGTCTCGGAGGCCGCCGACGGCCCGTTCGATTCGGCCAACGCCCCGACGAAAGCGATCGGCGGCTGGAAACGGATCGCGATGCTCGAGTCGGAGCCCGGCGAGCGATTCGCCTACCCCTACCTTTCCCGCGACCGAGGCGGACGCGTGCATCTTGCCTACTCCTGGAAGATGCGGCGGATCCGCCATGCGATCTTCAACGAGGCGTGGATCGACGCGCAGCCCGGCGAGCCGATCGCCGCGGGCGGCGCGAAAGGGGAGGCCGCCGCATGAGCGACGCCTGGCCCGCGATCGAGGCGGTGATCGACTGGTGCTTTCCAATCGTCTCGTGGGGAACCGTGTTCGCCGCCGTCGTGGCCGCGATCCTGCCCCGTGCCCTCGCCGGCCGTCCGGCCGCGAAGGGGGCCATCGCCGCGGCCGCGGCGGCCGTCCTCATCCCGGTCGAGGGGATGCCGCTCGGTCGGTGGCTTCACGGCATCGACGGTGGGCTTTCGATCCCGTTTCTCGCCTCGCTCTTCGACCGGGCGGTCGAGGCCTGGCGCGTGAGCCCTCTCCTGGATCGACCGGCGAGAGCCGCGACGGGCTGGTTCGCCCTCGCCTGCGGCCTCGCCCTCTACCCGGCGGCGCTCGGCTTCGGCGACTTCGATCCCTACGTGCTCGGCTGGACCTCGCCTGTCGTCATGCTCATGGCGGCCGCGGTCGCCGCGGCGCTCATCTGGCGGGGCAACCGCTTCGGCCACGTGCTGCTCGTCGCCGGGCTCCTCTGGCAACTCGACGTGCTCGAGTCGGAGAACGCCTGGGACTACCTCGTCGATCCGATCTTCTTCCTGCTCTCGCCGTTCGCGATCGCTCTCGCTTTCCGAAAACCTTCGGGCGTGTGAACGTTTTTTGTGTGCGTCACTCGCTGGGTTCGGGGCCGCCCGTGTGCCGCTCGCCGGACGCTCGCTTTGGGCATCCTGTCCTCCGCTCGCTCGGACCTGACTGGCGCTTCGGCCTCCGACCTGCGCTGGTCAGCTACGCCGTCTCGGGCACACGGGCAGCCCCTCACGGTCGACGCTGTTGGGTTCGGGGCTACCCGTGTGCCGCTCGCCGGACGCTCGCTTCGGACCTCCGGGCAATCCTGTTCGGCACGGCGAGTGCAGTGCGGATGGATCTACGTCTTGCGTGGCGAGGGGGGTGGGGGAGGGGGCGGACGGGGGGCAGGGAGGG
>DHLZ01000015.1 GCA_002405515.1 Planctomycetaceae bacterium UBA4655 | reverse complement strand
CCACATGGCTTGCGGTCTTTCCGGCCGTTCCGGCGGTCGCGCACGCATGGAGATGCACATGGTGATTGATCGCCGATCCGAAGCGGTGCAGGAAGGAGACGGCTCGGCACGGAGATCACACACTGCCGCACCGGCACCGGAGGAATGACGTGGTCGACGAGATGCGCAGCTGTCTGTGCCATCCGGCGACCGTTGCAGGAGGGACAGACGCCGCGGCCCTTGCACGAGAAGGCCGCGACAAAACCCTGCCCGCACGAAGCACATTGTGCCCTGCCGAATCCGAAGCAGAGGATGCCGCAGGTGAGGTATGACCGCAGCTCCCGTTCGACATGCGCCGAAACGGGATGCTCAGCGACCGCCCGAGTCTCGAGCCAGCCTTCGAGGTGCTCTGCGACGACCTTGTAGAGCGGCGTCTTCTCCGGTCGGCGTCGCTCGCAGCGGCGGGAACTCGCAGTGCCGACGTGCGGGCGGACTTCGGACCGCGTCGGCGACGCTGTCAGGACGGCGACCAATGGCGCACCGGGGCATGGACGAGAGATGTGTGCGCCCGTACACTCGTGCTGCGACAAGGCCGACGCGAGCGACTCTCACCAGAGCCCCCTGCTCAACTGCTGTCTCAATCCGGAGATTGTCGGTGAACGAGTCCTGACGGTGGATAACCATGCCGCGGTTTTTTGCCGCTGATGGCAGACTCCCGGTGCCGTCGTCCGGGGTGCAGCCTCGCGGGAAATCCTGATCAGACTACCCGAAACCCTGCCCACGCCCCGTCTGCTCGGCCGAATCGACGAAGTTTGCTGCCTGCAACCGTTATCAGTATGCTCATTTCTGTCGACAGGCATTTGAGTCACCCATCGATCCCGTTTTCGTATCCTGAGGTGTTCGATGTCGCACGCGTCGCTCCAGGCCGGTCTGGACCTGCTCGCAAGACGTTTTGTGCTGCTGGCTGCCGTGACTGCCGGAATCGGAGCCGTGGCGACCGCGGCCGAATCGGTTCCCTCGCAGGTTTCTCTCGACGACGCCGGCTTCGGCGGTGCGGTGAAGCCGCTGCTGGCGAAGTACTGCCTCGGCTGCCATGCGACGGCGAAGAAGGAGGGGGACCTCGATCTGGAGCGGTTCACGACGGTGGCGAGCATCCGGCGTGACGTGAAGCCGTGGCAGCACCTGATCGAGCAGGTCGAGGCGGAGGAGATGCCGCCGCGTGACAAGCCGCAGCCGACGGCCGAGGAGCGAAACCGGCTCGTAGCCTGGGCCCGCGGTTTCCTCGACGCCGAGTCCCGTGCCCGGACCGGTGACCCCGGCAGGACGCTGCTGCGGCGGTTGAGCAACGCCGAGTACGACGCGACGATCCGCGACCTGACCGGTGTGGACCTGCGGCCGGCCCGCGAGTTCCCGGTGGACGGCGCCGGCGGCGAGGGCTTCACGAACGCCAGCGAGTCGCTCAGCGGGATCTCGCCGGCGCTGTTCGCGCGGTACATGGCCGCGGCGAAGGGGATCGCGGATCGTGCCGTGCTCCTGCCGGAGGGCTTCCGATTCTCACCATCGGCGAACCGTCGCGACTGGACCGACGAGGCGGTCGCGAATCTGAAGAAGTTTTACGCGTCGATGGGCACGAACGGCCGGCTTGATTTCCAGCCCTATCTGCGGGCGACGGTGAGTGATCGGGCTCCGCTCGCCGCCGGCAAGCTGGAGGAGGTCGCGGCGAAGCACAAGCTCAACGTCAAATACCTGCGGACGCTCTGGCAGACGCTCTCGGCAGCGGATTCGAGCCAGCCGCTGGACTCGATCCGGGCGGCCTGGCGGCAGGCGAAGGAGGCGGACGTGCCCGCACTGGCGGCGAGCATCGTCGGCTGGCAGGGAGCCCTCTGGCGAACGACGAGTGTCGGCAGCTACGCGTTCAGCGGCGGGGACAAGGACGGGCCGTTTTCCGAAGCCGTGTCGCGTCAGATGCCCGTCGATTTTCCCGCCAGGGATACGGTGACGTTGCGGGTGCCGGTGAAGCCTGAGCCGGGGCAGTCCGAGGTGGCCATTCATCTGGCGGCCCGCGAGGCGGGTTCGGCGGGGCCGATCGTGTGGCATCGCCCGCGGTTCGAGGGCAAGGACAAGCCGGTTCTGTTGCTGCGGGATTATGCCGACTATGGGCCGGCGTTCGAGGCGGATATTCCTTCCGCGTTCGCGAAGGCGACGGCGTATCTGGCGGCGGTCGTGGAGCTGACGCACGGCACGGGTGTCACTCCCGAGGCGATCGCCCAAGAGCAGTCGCTCGATGTCGCGTTTCTCAAGCAGTGGGTCAAGTTCCTCGGCATCGCGCCGTCCAAACCGGGCAAGAGTTCCGTTCCGGACAACTCGGTGCTCGGTCAGTGGCGTGCGGCCGCCGCCGACCCGGCGCGGCGTGCGGAGGCGGCGAAGCTCGCCGAGGACGTGGCCCGCCTGCTGAGCGGCGCTCGTCCCACGGGCGACAAGAAAGATCCGAACCTCGTGCTCTACGGCCAGATGGTCACGGCGGAGAGCCCGTTGTTCACCGGCGTCGATCTGACGCGGGTCGCCAAGCCGCCCGCGAAATCGGCCCCCTTCGGCCTGCCGAAGGAGCGGTTCTTGACCGCCGCCGGCAAGTCGAAAGAAGGCGCAGGCAAAGCAGCCGCAGACAAAGAAGGCACCGGCAAAGAGTCAACGGACCCGCCGGTGGCCGACAGCCTGGCGGCGGTGAGCGACGCGGAGGTGGTGATCCGCCTGCCTGCGGCGTTGCTCGCGGGCCGGGAGTTCGTGGTCGATGCGCAGCTGCCCCCGGGATCGGCATCGCGGTTCCTGCGGGTGCGGGCCGCCACGCAGGCGGCCGACGCGACCACACGGTGGGATGGCCCCGTGCTTGCGACGCCCGAAAATCCGACCTACGCGGCGATGCTCGCCGGCAATGCCGAGTTTCGCAAGTTGTTTCCGCTCTTTCTCTGCTTCCCGCAGATCGTGCCGGCGGACGTGGAGATCAACCTGAAGATGTTTCATCGCGAGGACGAGCCCTTACTGCGGCTCTTCGCGACGGCCGAGCAGGCCCGCGAACTCGACCGGCTGTGGGAGGAGCACGCGGTCATCAGCCGCCAGGTGATGCTCGAGAACGAGGCACTGCCGCAGTACATCGGCTTCGTGTCACAGCAGGAGTCGTCCAATAAGGTGAAGTTCTTGCAAGACCTGAAGCCGGCGTTTCAAAAGCGTGTCGAGGATTTCCTCGCGCGTGAGCAGGCCGCGATCCCGCGGCAGGTGGCGGCGGTCGGCGACTTCGCGGCGCGGGCGTACCGCCGGCCGCTCTCGGCGGAGGAGCGGACGGGACTGCAAGCGCTCTATGACCGGCTGCGGAGCGAGGGGGTGGGCCATGACGAGGCGGTCCGCGGCGTGCTCGCAAGCGTGCTGGTGTCGCCGGCCTTTCTCTTCCGGATCGAGACGCCGCCGGCGGGCAAGGAGCCGGCGCGGGTGAACGACCACGAGCTGGCGACGCGGCTGAGCTATTTCCTCTGGTCGTCGATGCCCGACGCGGAGCTGCGTGAGGCGGCCGCCTCGGGGCGGCTGCGGGATCCGGCGGTGCTCGCGGCGCAGGCGAAGCGGATGCTCCAGGATCCGCGGGCGCGGGGTCTGGCGATCGAGTTCGGCACGCAGTGGATCCACGTCCGCGGCCTCGACGAGTTCAAGGAGAAGAGCGAGACGCTCTATCCCACGTTCAACGCGGACCTGCGGAAGGATCTGTACGAGGAGTCGATCCTGTTCTTCCTCGACTTCTTCCAGGCGGACCGGCCCGTGCGGTCGCTCCTGGACGCCGACCACATGTTCGTGAACGAGGCGGTGGCAAAGCACTATGGCATCCCGGGCGTCTAGGGTCCGCTGTGGCGGCGGATCGCCGGCGCGCGGAAGCACGGCCGGGGCGGCATCCTGGGGCTTGCAAGCGTGCAGGCCGAGCAGTCGGGGGCAT
>DHLZ01000055.1:22059-27758 GCA_002405515.1 Planctomycetaceae bacterium UBA4655 | reverse complement strand
CCCCTGCGATCTACCCGGAGCCTTCCCGTCGTGAGCTGGGGGCTCAGCTACGTCTCGCTCGGCGTGATCGTGCGTTTTCCATTCCGCCCCGATCACAGCTATCTGCTGACTTTCACGGAAGCCCGAGGCGCAAGCCGAGAGGGAAGTTGACGATCGCGTTGAGAGTCGATGGCACGTCTCGCGAAAATTGCCTCGACGTATGACGTTTGCCGCCAAACAACCCGGCTCTTTCTTCGACCCTGATTCCCCTCTCGGCTTGCGCCTCGGGCTTCCGTGCGATGGGCGAGTTGGCCTGCTGGGAAACTTGCGCCTCGGGCTTCCGTGCGATGGGCGAGTTGGCCTGCTGGGAAACTTGCGCCTCGGGCTTCCGTGGTGTTGGAGAGTCGGGCATCCATCTGAAAAACGTAGTCACGTTGATCGTGCTTGCAGTAACATGACTGGGATTCGGCGGGGCATTTGGGCGACAATCCGGGAGTGGTCCAGCCGCGGCGTCGGTCGATTACGAGGTGAGTTCATGTTCGGAATGCGTTTTCCGGGAGTCGGTCGGGCGATCGGTGCCCGCGGGCTTCTGCTGATCGGGCTTCTCTCGACGACGGCGATGGCGGAAGATGCCGCGCCCACGCTCATCCCCGCACCTCCCGCGCCGTCTCGGCCGGCGGAGCTGGCGTCGCTCGACACGCCCGAGGGCGAGCTCGGCTACGCGCTGGGGCTGCGGATCGGCGGCAGGATCGCCGCCGACTTCAAGCAGGGGGCAGCGCGGGTGGACTCGGCGGCGCTCGCCCGTGGTCTCGCCGACGCGATCCTCGGCGCGGCACCGCTGCTTTCGGAGGAGAAGATCTCCCGGTCGCTCGATGCCTTCGACCGGCGGATGCGGGAGCGGGAGCGGGCGTTTCGCGAGGAGCTTGCGGGGAAGGCCCGGGCCAACAAGGCGAAGGCGGCGGACTTCCTGGCGGCGAACGCCAAGAAGCGAGGGGTGCGAACGACGCCGAGTGGGCTTCAGTACGAGATTCTGTCGAAGGGGCAGGGGGGGCAGCCACGGCCCGATCAGGCGGTGCGTGCCCGGTTCGTCGGCCGACACCTCGACGGCAGGGAGTTCGACCGCACGGCCGAATCGGAACCGCCGGCGAGCTTCCCGATCTCGGACGTCATTCTGGGCTGGCAGGAGGCGCTCTCGCTCATGACTCCGGGGTCGAAGTGGCGGCTGTTCGTGCCGCCGCAGCTCGCCTATGGTGAAGAGGGCAGCCCGCCCGAGATCGAGCCGAACGAACTGCTCGTGTTCGAACTCGAACTCGTCGCGGTCGAGAATGCCCGTTCGCCGTGAGAGCACTGCTGCCGGAGGGGGCGACGATGAGCCGGGCTCACCGATCGATGGCATGGGGTGTCGCGGCGGTGCTCGCCTGCCTCGGGCTGGTTGCCCGCGGAGCCGACCACTACGCCGCCGCACGCGAGCGGATGGTCGTCGAGGACATCGCCCGCGGCGGCGTCGTCGACCCGCGGGTGCTGGCGAGCATGCGGGCGACGCCGAGGCATGAGTTCGTGCCACCGCAGCAGCGTCCACTCGCCTACTTCGACATGGGGCTGCCGATCGGAAGCTCGCAGACGATCTCCGGCCCGTTCGTCGTGGCATTCATGACGGAAAAACTCGATCCAAAGCCGACCGATCGCGTCCTCGAGATTGGCACGGGCAGCGGCTACCAGGCGGCCGTGCTCTCTCCGCTGGTGAAGACGGTCTTCTCGATCGAGATCGAGGAGGATCTCGGCCGTCGTGCCGCCCGCACGCTCGCGCGTCTGGGCTACAAGAACGTCGTCACGCGGATCGGCGACGGCTTCCTCGGCTGGCCCGAGGAGGCCCCGTTCGACAAGATCATCGTCACATGCTCGCCCGAGGCCGTTCCCAAGCCGCTCGAGGAGCAGCTCGCGGAGGGAGGGCGATTGATCATTCCGGTCGGCGAGCGGTACGAGCAGTCGCTCGTGCTCCTCACGAAGCGGGAGGGAAAGCTCACGAGGGAATCGCTCGTGCCGAGCCTGTTCGTGCCGATGACGGGCGAGGCCGAGACCAAGCGGCAGGTCAAGCCCGACGGGACGGCCCCGCAGATTCGAAACGGCGGCTTCGAGGAGACCGTCGAGGGAGGGACGCTCCCCGACGTCTGGTACTACGGCAGACAGGCCGCCGTGCCGGAGTGCGACGATGCCCGCGAAGGCCGACGCGTGCTTCGCCTGGAAAACGCAGAAGCCGGCCGGCCGGCGCAGATCTTTCAGGGATTTCCGGTGGATGGCCGACGCGTCAGCCGGCTCGAGGTCGCTCTCGACATCCGAGGGGAGATGCTTCGGCCTGGCCGTTCCGTGGACGAGGTTCCGGCCGTATGGATCCAGTTCTTCGACGGATCGCGAATGCGGACGACGCGGGCCCGCTTCGGGGGCTGGCTGGGAACATTCGAGTGGCGGCGGGTCGATCACGAGTTCGTCGTTCCGCTCTGGGCGACCGAGGCGATCATCCAACTCGGTCTGATCGGGGGCACGGGACGCCTCGAGGCCGATACGTTTCGTCTGCGGGCCATCCCGAGGGCGGAATCGGCTGAAAAACCGGATACACACGGGCCGGACGAGGCTCGATAGGCCGTCGAAAGCACGCCCGCTGCGGGCCGGAGACATCCCGGGCTCGGCCGGGATATGGGTGAACTGCAGCCGTTAAATTCTTCCCAGAATGCTTGCATTGCCCAGTCACCACATTATTCTTGGGCCTCGGCGACCCTCATTTCAGCGGTTTTCAAAGGAAAAACACAATGGAACGTACGATTCGGGCTCTCGGCGCGGGCATGGCTATCGCGCTGGTTGTGGTTGGCGGCATCGCGGAGGCCGGTTGGCGGCACTGGGGGTCTGGAGGCGGCAGCCACGGTTCCTCGGGCGGCAGCTATGGCTCGTCCGGAGGTAGCTACGGTTCCTCGGGCGGGAGCCACGGTTCCTCGGGCGGCAGCTATGGATCGTCCGGCGGCAGCTATGGTTCCTCTGGCGGGAGCCACGGTTCGTCCGGTGGCTATGGCTGGCACGGCCGCTGGCATGCCCGACACTCGTCGCACGGCAGCTCGGGTGGTTCCTACTCCCATGCCTCTCACGGCAGCTCGGGTGGTTCGTACGGCTCGTATGGCGGCTCGGCTGGCGGCTCGTATGGCGGCTCGGCTGGCGCCTCGTATGGCGGCCATGGTTCGCACGGCTACGTCACCGAGCGGGTGATTTCCGACCAGGGGGTCTCCCGGGAGAAGGTCGAAGGCTATCGCGTGATCGACGACCGGCCGGCTGCGGGCAGCGAGACGATCAAGACGCCGGCCCCGGCTCCGGCAGCGGGTGGCGACAAGACGTCGAGCCTGCGTGTTCCGGCCGACGCCGGCATGCTCGTGGTGCACGTCCCCGAGTCGGGAAAGGTGTTCATCAACGGATCCGAGACCAAGGCCAGCGGTTCCGTCCGCCGGTTCCTCTCCCGCGGCCTGAAGGCCGGCGAGAAGTACGACTTCCAGGTTCGCGTGGTCGCCGACGACAACGGCACGCCCGCGGAGCAGGTGAAGGTCGTTTCGCTCTCGGCGGGTGAGCAGCGGGAGGTGGAGTTCGCCCCGGCCCAGAAGCAGACGGGCCGCACGTCTCTGACGCTCCGGGTTCCGGCCGATGCCAAGGTCTGGCTCGCCGGAAAGCCCACGAACGCCTCAGGCACGGTTCGCCGGTTCGAGACGGAGGCGCTCAAGCCGGGCGAGCGGTGGAGCGGCTACGAAGTTCGGGTTGTGACGACCGAGGCCGGCACGGAAAAGGTCACCCGCAAGGTGATCGACCTCGTCGGTGGCGAGTCGATGAAACTCGCCCTCAGGAGCGATGAGCTCCATGCCGATGAAGGAAAGGCGTCGGTCGAGCAGTCGGCCGGATCGTCCGCACCGGTTTCCGGAGTGGCCTCGATCCGCTGATCGCTCGGATCGTCCAACGTGTGTCAGGGCTTCGGACGGATGGAGCCCGATCGTCAGTTCACCGGGTGACGCCGGCGGCCCCAGAAACCGGGGCCGCCGGCGATTCGGACTTCCTCGACCATGCGTAGTCGGGCTCTCAAGCTGCTCGTGTCGGCGGCGATCGTCTTCCATCTCGCGGCCGTGATCGTGCCGCCGCTGGCCGGGCCCCCGCCGGCGAGCAGACTTGCAAACGCGGTCATGCAGCCGCTGAGGCCCTACGTGGGGCTGCTCTACCTGGGGCATGGCTATCGCTTCTTTGCCCCCGACCCGGGACCCGGGCATTCGATCGAGTACGTCGTGACCCGGTCCGATGGCTCGACCATCAACGGTCGGATCCCCGACGCGACGAAGGACCGTCCGCGACTGGGGTACCACCGCAGGTTCATGGTGAGCGAGAAGATCGCCGCCCAGGTCCCGCCGCCCGAAGCGCCGCAGGAGGTTCGCGACGAGGCCCGACGCACCTGGTTGCCGCTCGTGAAGGGGGTCGCCCGCCGCCTCCTCGCCGACCATGGTGGCGAGCAGGTGCAGCTGACGCTCGTGCAGCATTTCCTGCCCGGTCCGGAAGAAGTGCTCGCCGGAACCGTGGAGCCCGACAATCGCTCGCCGCTCGGCTCCTTCGCGGTGGCGACGGCCGTCGGGAAGGCCCTCGCCGTCGTGAGCGGCCCGGACGTTCCGGAAAACGATGCGGCCGTCGAGGGAATCGCGCAGGGGGAGACCGCCCGATGAGCTCCGTGCCCCGGTCGCCGTCGCGGTCGATCGCTGCGGCCTTCTTCGGCTGGTGTCGCGGCTGGGTCGATGCCTGGGACCGTTTCTTCTTCACCCCCTCCGGCCCCCGTCACCTCGCGGCGATCCGGATCGCCACGGGCGTGCTCTGCACCTGGTCGTGCATGGTCTGGCTGATGGACGTCGAGGGATTCTTCGGTGATGCCGGCTGGCTGCGGGCCGACGAGGTGTGGCGGATGAACGACCAGCCCTGGCAGTGGAGCTGGTATTTCGTGACGTCCAGTCCCGAACTGCGACTGGCGGCGGCGATCGTCGCCCTCGTCGCGGCGGTCGCCCTCACGATCGGGCTTGCGACGCCGGTCGCCGCGTGGGTCTCGCTCGGGGCCCTCGTGAGCGCTGCCAACCGGGCTCCTTTGAACATCTTCGGCTTCGACGACATCCTCGGCATCCTCCTCATTTCGCTCGCCATCGGGCCGGCGGGCCGAGCCTGGTCGCTCGACCGCCGGTTCTCCGCGAGACAAACGCCGGGACGGGGCGGGGCAGGGGAGGAGCGGTCGGTCCGCGGCACGATCGCGATCCGGATCCTGCAGCTGACGCTCTGCGTCATCTACTTCTTCTCCGGCTGCGGAAAGCTGCTCGGGCCGAGCTGGTGGGAGGGAACGGCCCTCTGGGGTTCGGTGGCCAACGGGCAGTATCGGACGCTCGATCTGACCTGGATGGCGGGCCACACCTGGCTCGTGAACCTCATCACCCTGGCGACGCTTTTCTGGGAGGTCTCGTACGCCGCGATCGTCTGGCCCCGGCTCACGCGGCCGATCGCGCTGGCGATGGCGGTGCTCGTGCATCTCGGCATCGGCCTGGCCATGGGCATGCTGGAGTTCGGCCTCGCGATGATCGTGGCCAACATGGCCTTCGCCGGGCCGCTCTTCGGCGACGAGGTTCGCTTCCGGCCTGCCGCGGAGCGGCGATGACTGCCCGCTCGATCCTGCT
>DHLZ01000055.1:20180-21894 GCA_002405515.1 Planctomycetaceae bacterium UBA4655 | reverse complement strand
CTGCCGACCGTGCAGGGCAGCCTCGCGGAGGCGATCCGGTCGATCAGCGGCGAGGCGGTCGAGCCCCGCGGCATGAGCCGCACCGACGCGGGCGTCCACGCGGTCGCCCAGCGGGCGGTTTTCACGACGACGAAGGACCTGTCGGCCCGGCAGTGGCGCAACGCGGTCAATGCGAGGCTCCCCGACGACATCGCCGTCGTGGATGCGTGCGAGGTGCCGGCGGGCTACGATCCCGTCGCTGCGGCCCTCCGCAAGCGGTATCGCTACCGGATTCACGACGCGGCGTGGCGGCCGGTGGTCGGCCGGCGATTCGTCTGGCGGTGGCGGTCGAAACTCGACGAGTCTCGGATGGCTGCGGCCGCGGCCGCCATCGTCGGCGAGCACGACTTCACGAGCTTCGAGGCGACCCCCTCCACGCGGATCTCGAAAGTGCGCACAATCTATTCGCTCACGGTGACGCGGCGGGACGGTTTCGACGACCAGCCCGGCGCGGAGGTGTGGGTGGAGGTGGAGGGAAACGGTTTCCTTCACAACATGGTGAGGATCATCGTCGGCACGCTCGTGATGGTCGGGGCTGGTCGCCGTGATCCCGACTGGGTCGCGGCGGCGGTCGCCGCCCGCGACCGGAAAGCCGCCGGCCCGACGGCCCCTCCCGAGGGGCTCGTGCTGGCGGGGGCCGATCTCGCACCGTTTCAGCTCGCCCCGTTACACAGTCCGTCTGAACCATGCCAAAACTCCCCGAACAGCTCGGCCCCCTGAAGCTCGTCGAGCAGATCGGCGTCGGCCGGCAGTGCCAGATCTGGGCCGCCCTCGAGAGCGCGGCCGCCGGGCAATCGCCGCGGAAGTGCGCCGTGAAGGTCGTCGTGCCCGATGCCGTCGGCGACGCGGAGCCGCGAAAGCTGCTCGAACATGAGCTGAAGGTGGCGAAGGCCTGCGACCACCCAGGGGTCATCAGGATCGACCGGCTCGCGGAGGCGTCGGGGCTCGCGTTTCTCGTGATGGAGCTTTTTCCCCACCCGAACCTCAAGAAGCAGCTCGCCCAGGGCGTCGATGCGCTCGCGCCGAAGGTGTCGCGGATCATGACCGAGCTGTCGCTCGCCGTGGACCACCTCCATGCGCGGGGCTGGGTTCATCGTGACCTCAAACCCGAAAACGTGCTCGCCGCGGATGACGGGCGGGTGAAGCTGATCGATCTCGCGATCGCCTCGCCGATGCCGGGGGTGCTCGGCCGACTGCTCGGCGGCGGGAGCAAGCCGCAGGGCTCGCCGAGCTACATGTCGCCCGAGCAGATCCGGGGCCAGTCGGTCGACGGCCGCTCCGACATCTATTCGCTCGGCTGCCTCTTCTTCGAACTGCTCGCCGGCAAGCCGCCGTTCGCGGCACCGAACCAGAACGACCTGCTCAACAAGCACGTCTCGTCGCCGCCGCCGGCGGTCGAGACGGTCAACCGAAACGTCACGACGGCGATGTCGAAGTTCCTCCGCGAGATGCTCGCCAAGAAGCCGGGGGACCGGCCGGCGTCGATGAAGGAGGTGCAGAAGACGCTCAAGTCGATCCGCGTCTTCGAGCGGGCCGCCGCCCAGGCCTGAATCGCGGCTGCGATCAACACCCAGTTCATCCGGGTTTTCCGTGGGTCGGGGGTGCCCCTGCCACGTCTCCGGAAGTTCCCTGCGGCCTTCCAGGCCTCCGGTCACTGCATGTCCGCTTCGCTTCG
>DHLZ01000055.1:16204-20033 GCA_002405515.1 Planctomycetaceae bacterium UBA4655 | reverse complement strand
TCCATGGCTGCGCTCGCTCCCATAGCCCGGCGACATGGCAGGGGCACCCCCTCGTGCACCACCCCCTTGAAAACGCGGTTGACGCGGGAGGGCTCCAGCCGTGACAACCGTGGGGCAAAGCACCCCTGGGAGGATCCCTCGCGGACGAAATCCACCATGAGCCGAGGCCTGCATCGACTGCCGCTCGAGAAGCCGATCTACGAGATCGAGGACCGGATCGCCGACCTCGAGACCGCGCCCCTGGGAGGGCCCGAGCAGGAGGAGATCAAGCGGCTCCGCCGCGAGATGGTGGACGTCCAGAAGAAGATCTTCGGCAGCCTCGACCCCTGGCAGACCGTCGAGGTGGCGAGGCACCCCGACCGTCCGAAGACGAGCGACTACCTCCAGATGGTGTTCGACGAGTTCGTCGAGCTCCACGGAGACAAGGCGTTCGGTGACGACCCGGCTCTCGTGGCCGGCTTCGCGAAGCTCGACCGCCATCGCGTGCTCGTGCTCGGCCACCAGAAGGGAAAGACGCTCGCCGAGCGGCAGGCCTGCCACTTCGGCTGCGCGCATCCCGAGGGCTACCGCAAGGCGATGGGGAAGATGCGGCTGGCGGCGAAGTTCGGCCTGCCGGTGGTCGCGCTCATCGACACGCCGGGCGCCTATCCGGGCGTCGGCGCCGAGGAGCGCGGGCAGGCGCAGGTGATCGCCGAGAGCATGTTTCTCATGGCCACGCTGCCGGTTCCGATCGTCTGCGTCGTGATCGGAGAAGGGGGGTCGGGCGGGGCTCTCGGGATCGGCGTCGGCGACCGTGTCGCGATGCTCGAGCATGCCTACTACAGCGTCATCAGCCCCGAGGGCTGCGCGGGAATCCTCTGGAAGAGCGCCGAATACAAGACCCACGCCGCGAAGGCCCTGCGGATGCGGGCGAAGGATCTCACGGAGCTCGGCGTGGTGGATGCCGTGATCGAGGAGCCGCCTGGGGGCGCCCACCGCGACCCGCGGCAGATGGGAGTCAGGCTCAAGACCTACCTCGTGCGGAGCCTGCGGGAGCTCGTCGGCACAAGCGGCGATTCGCTCGTCGCCTCGCGGTACGAGAAGTTTCGCCGCATGGGGACGTTCCTCGACGCGACCGCGTAGCGGTTCCCGGGCTCGCCGCACCCTTGACAACGGCGATGAAACCGCCGCACACTTTTGAGGGTTTAGCCGGTTGTCCCGGCTCCCCGGGGATTCCATTTCAGCCGAACGCCCTTGTCGGAGGATCATTTCATGTCGAAGACCTCGCTTTTCACCGTCTGTCTCTCGGTCATCGTCGCGTCCGGCACCGTCGGCCCAACCTCCGTCCGCGGCGCCGAGCCTGCCGGGAAGCGGCTCGCCGAATTGAGGGCCACGTTCGCCAATGATCCCCGAGTGAAGGAGGCCAAGGCGGCGATCACCGCCGCCGACACGGCCATCGAGAAGAAGATTTCCGGCGATCCCGCGATCGCCGAGGCGCGGCGGGCGGAGCGGGCAGCCCGCGGCGACGTCGCCAAGGCGGAGCAGGCCGCCGCCGACGCCAGCCCGCAAGTTCAGTCGCAGCGCCGCGCCCTCGAGGCCGCTCGGGCCCGCGCGAGCGAGTTGGAACTGCAGCGCCGGGTCGAGGAGACCAAGGCCGAACACCTGCGGCAGCAGGCCAGGGGCAGGGCCGACCTTCGCGAGCTCTGGAGCAAGGCCAATACCCATGCCCACTCCCCCGAAGCGGCCAAGGCCGATCCGCGGCTCGCGCAAGCGGTCAAGAAGCTTCAGGAAGCCAATGCCGCGCTCGAAAAGAAGAAAAAGGAGCTGATCAAGGATCTCCCCGAAGCGAGGGCGAGCGAGCAGGCTCGCAAGGAATTCAACGAGGCGGTCAAGGCGAGCGCGGCCCTGAAGGACGCGGAAGCGGCCAGGCGTGCGATCGAGGAAAAAGTCGCGGCCGACGGGATCGTGGCGGCCCAGGCCGCGAAGCTCAAGGCGGCCGCCGATGCGCAGGCCTCGCACCGCAAGACGATCGAGGAGATCGAGATGAGGATCCGCGACGCTTCCGAGGATGCGGTGGCCAAGGACGCCCGGGTGAAGGACGCAGCCAAGGCCGCCGAGGAGGCGCGGGCCCGCGTGGGTCGGACGATCGAAGAACGCCTCGCCGCGGAGCGGAAGGCACGGCAGGCGGCCCGCACCGCCTGGCAGGCGAAGCTCGAGGCCGTCATGGCCGAAAGCCCGGAGGCCAAGGCGTTGATGAACGAAATGCAGTCGCTCGAAGCGAAGCTAAAGCAAGTCCGAACCCAGATCGGCGAACTCCGCCGCGAATGACGCGGGAGCGGCCCGCGGGGCTCGGCCGGTTCGATGCCGTGATCGAGGAGCTGTTGCTTACTCGATAGCCGGCATAATGCGGCGCAGAAAAGCGTCGAAGAGTGGCACGGTAAATGCCGTGTCTCCGTGCGAGGGGCTGTAAACCATGCCTTTGCGCATGAGGCTCGCGCGGGTCGGGGCCACGCTCTGAACGCCCCGATTCAGGCCGTTGGCGATATCGCCGCTGCGGTGCGGCCCGGGGCCAAGCTCGGCCATGGCCCGTAGATAACGTTTTTCAGCCGGCGTCAATCGGTCGAGGCGAACGCGAAAGAAGCTTGCATCGAGATCGGCCAAGGCCGTGATGGTGGCCTGTTCGACGTCGCCGTGTTGAATCGGACTTGCATCGGCGATGTTCCAGGTGTGCTTTCCCCACTCCTGCACGAAATAGGCATACCCCTCGGTCTGCCGTACGATCTCGTCCAACGCATCGGCCGTGTAGGCAACGCCCGCTCGCTCGGCTGGTGCCACGAGTGCCAAGCGAGCGTCGGCTTCAGCCAGTGGGCCGATGTGCTGAAACTCGAAGAGTCGCTCTGCGTAGGATTTCGCTTTTCCCATCTGGCCGACCAGCTGCGGCAGGCCAGCTCCCATGAGCGTGACGGGAAGGCTTCGCTGGGAACATCGATGGATCGCCGTGATCAAGGTGTCAGTCGGCGCTCAAAACCAGCCAGTGAGCGGCGCATGACCCCCGGCCATCTTCACGGAGCATTTCGACCTACAGGTCTTCCAGCGGCACAGCCGCGGAAGGAGGCCTGTGACAGTCTTCCCGCCGCCCCGCAGGCCGATCAGCATCACGCTGCGGGCATGGAGACCATTTCGCAGACGATCCAGGGCAACGGAGGCGGTTTCGAGGATGGGACCACGGCCGGCCAGTTCCGGCGGAGGTGACCCGGCACCGGGGGCATAGGGGTTTCGACGGGCATCCATTTGGTTGTTTTTTTGGGCGAAATGCGGTCACAAAGTCCGTTTTGAGCAAAGTTACTCAAGTTTATCGTTTTTCAATAAACCGTAGTAATATCGCTAGAATTCTTCTTCCAGGGGGGTGGCTTCTACCGCATCAACAACGCTCCGCTCGCGTTTACGTCCCCCAATCCGGGCGGGTACGCTTGGGCGGCATGACGGGCAACGAGCGGAGCACCATGGCGGCGGAGCAGGGCAGGGGGGCTGCCCCAAATTCGATCGAAGCCTTCATCGCCCGCTGGGGCACGAGCGCCGGGGCGGAACGGGCCAACTACCAAATCTTTCTGGCCGAGTTGTGCGATCTGCTCGGCGTGCCGCGGCCCGATCCGAGCGTGGCCGATGAGGCGGCCAACCGCTACGTCTTCGACAAGGCCGTCACGTTCCAGAATCCCGACGGCAAGACGTCGACCGGCTACATCGACCTCTACCGCAAGGGTGCGTTCGTCTGCGAGACGAAGCAGTCGGTGGCCCGCGTGGCGAAGGACCCGCTCTCGCTCGCCGACCCGACCGCCCCCAAGGCCCGCCG
>DHLZ01000055.1:0-16017 GCA_002405515.1 Planctomycetaceae bacterium UBA4655 | reverse complement strand
CCCGGGGCCAGGCCGAGGGCTACGTGCGGGCGCTGCCCGACGACAATCCGCCGTTTCTGCTGGTCATCGACATCGGCCACTCGTTCGAGCTCTACGCCGACTTCTCCCGGCTGGGGAAGGTCTACACGGCGTTTCCCGACGCCCGCAGCCACCGCTTTTCGCTCGACGACCTGCGGGATGAGGCGATCCGGCAGCGGCTCACGACGCTCTGGCTCGATCCGCTCTCGCTCGACCCCGCCCGGCACGCGGCGAAGGTCACCCGCGAGATCGCCGCCCGGATCGCCGTGCTCGCCCGGCGGCTCGAAGCGAAGCAGCACGACCCGGAGAGCGTGGCCTGGTTTCTGATCCGCTGCCTGTTCACGTTCTTCTCGGAAGACGTCTGCCTCACGCCGCGAGGCGGCTTCACGAGCCTCTTGGAGAGCCTGAAGGAATCGCCCGAGCAGTTCGTGCCGCTCGTCTCGGAAGTCTGGAAGACGATGGGGCAGGGGGGCTTCTCGACGGCGCTCCGCACGCGGATCAAGCAGTTCAAGGGCTCGATCTTCCGCGAGCATGAGCCGCTGCCGCTCGACGCTGAGGAGATTGCCCTGCTCATCGCCGCCGGCAAATGCGACTGGCGGGACGTGGAGCCCGCCATCTTCGGCACGCTCCTGGAGCGGGCCCTCGATCCCCGCGAGCGGCACAAGCTCGGCGCCCACTTCACGCCGCGGGCGTATGTCGAGCGGCTGGTCGTGCCCACGATCATCGAGCCGATCCGCGACGACTGGGAGGCGGCACGGGCGGCCAGCCTCGCCGAGGCGAATGCCGGCCGGCTCGACAAGGCGAAGGCCGAGACGCGGAAGTTTCTCGACGGGCTCACGGCCACGAAGGTGCTCGATCCCGCATGCGGCACGGGCAACTTTCTCTACGTGTCGATGGTGAAGCTCAAGGAGATCGAGGCGGAGGCCCGCGACTGGCTGGCGCAGCTCGGCGAGACGCAGGGCGATCTCGAGCACATGGAGCGGACGGTCGATCCACAGCAGTTTCTGGGGATCGAGATCAACCCGCGGGCGGTGGCGATCGCGGAGGTCGTCCTCTGGATCGGCTGGCTCCAGTGGCACCTCCGCGACCGCAAGAGCCCCGACAGCTTTTCGGAGCCGATCCTCCAGGCCTACGGCAACATCGAATGCCGCGACGCGCTGCTCGAATACGACAGGAAGGAACTCGTCCGCGACGATTCAGGAAAACCGGTCACGCGGTGGGATGGCGTGACGATGAAAAAGCATCCCGTGACGGGCGAGGAAGTGCCCGACGACGCGGCGCGGGTGGCGGTCGAGCGGTACGTGAGCCCGCGAAAGGCCGAGTGGCCAAAGGCGGATTTTGTGGTGGGGAATCCGCCGTTTTTGGGCTCCAAGCGCATGCGGGAATGTCTCGGCGATGGGTATGTCGATGCCGTTCAGGAGGCATGGCCTGAAATCCCACAAGCAACGGACTTTGTTCTTCGCTGGTGGCACAAAGCGGCAGAGTTGCTGAAGGAAGGGGACATACGTCGCTTCGGTTTGGTGACTACCAACTCGATCGGTCAGGCGTACAACCGGCGGGCCATTCAATCACACGTGGATTCCGGTCGTTGCAATCTGGTGTTTGCGATCCCCGACCATCCGTGGGTTGATAGTTCGGATGGCGCTGCAGTCCGAATCGCAATGACTGTGGCGCACGCCGACGCTACGCCGGGGGTGCTCTTGAACGTCGACAGTGAGGCTTCCACCGAGGAAGGAGTCGAGGTTGGCATCCACACATCGGAGCAACGTGGCATCGTCAACGCGAGTCTGCAGGTCGGCGCGGACACGGGCACCGTGCTGGAACTCTCCAGCAACTCCAATCTGTGCTGCGTCGGGATTAAGACGATCGGGGCGGCGTTCGTTGTTTCGCCCGACGAAGCGGAAACTTTTGGTCGATCCACGACGGAAGGCCTGGCAGGTCATATCCGCCATTACGTCAACGGAAGGGAGTTGTCGCAAGTGCGCGGCGACCGGATGGTGATCGATCTTTTTGGTTTGGCGGAGCAGGACGTTGCCTCACGCTTCCCCGCCGTCTACCAGCACCTGCTTCATGGTGCGAAACCCGAGCGAGTCCTCAATCGGAACAAGATCTTCCGAGAGACCTGGTGGGTGATTGGCCATCCGCGACCGCTATTTCGACAGTTCACGGCAGGCCTGACGCGTTATATCGTGACGATAGAGACGTCCAAGCATCGGTTTCTCCAATTTCTGCCCGTTGAAGTGCTGCCCGATAGCACGATCGTGACGTTTGGCCTCGAGGACGCATTTCATCTCGGCGTGATGTCGAGCCGAATTCATGTTGTGTGGGCGCTGGCGGCCGGTGGCCGCCTGGGGGTTGGCAACGATCCTCGTTACAACAAAACGACCTGCTTCGACCCGTTCCCATTCCCGGTCGCCTCAGACGCCCAACAGCAAACAATCCGCGAACTCGGTGAGGCCCTCGACGCCCACCGCAAGCAGCGGCAGGCGGCGCATCCGGGGCTGACGATCACGGGGATGTACAACGTCCTCGAAAAGCTCCGCTCGGGCGAGGCGTTGACCGACAAGGAGAAGAAAATCCACGACGACGGCCTCGTGAGCGTGCTCAAAAAGATCCACGAAGATCTCGACACGGCCGTGTTCGACGCCTACGGCTGGCCTGTCACGCTCACCGACGACGAAATCCTGGAGCGGCTCGTGGCCCTCAACCACGAGCGGGCCGCCGAGGAAAAACGCGGCCTCATCCGCTGGCTGCGGCCAGAGTTTCAGGCCAAGGGCGGCAGCGGCGACGTGCAGCAGGAGATCGATTCGTCCGACGACGACGATGAAGCCCCGGATGACGCCACAGAAAAGGGGCCAAAACGGAGCAGGGGGGCTCCGAAGAAATCTCGAGAGCCTGCGGCCGAGCAGCCGCGCACCGTCGCCAAGCAGCCCTGGCCGAAGGATCTCGCCGAGCAGACGCGGGCCGTGCGAACTGCGCTCGCGGCCTCCGGCGGCACCGTGACGGCCGCCGACCTTTCCCGGCAGTTCAAAAACGCCAAGGCCCCGCGGGTCGAAGAAATCCTCGCCACGCTCGCGGCCCTCGGCCATGCCCGCCGCACCGACTCCGGCTACGCGTCGGCGTGATGCGAGGTCAACCATCTCAGCGCCGCACAATGCGTTTCCCGGAGTGTTGCCGAAATGCACACATTGTGTGTAATATGCTCTGATGCCGCAGTTCGATTGGAATGATGACAAAAGCCAGGTGCTCAAAGGGGAACGAGGCGTTTCATTCGAGGATGTGGTTTTCCACATGGCGGCCGGTGGACTGCTTGACGTGCTCGATCATCCAAATCCAGGAGCCTACCCAGGCCAGCGGATCTTGATCGTGGACATCGATGGCTACGCCTTCGTCGTTCCGTTCGTGGCAGATGGCGACGTACTGTTCCTGAAGACGATCATCCCCAGCAGGAAAATGACAAAACGTTATTTGGGAGGCAGACAATGAAAAAACTCGATCGTGATGAAGCCCGGCTGTTGGCATCTGTGGAACGGGGAGACTGGAAGCGGCCCACAACTGCGGCCAAAGACCTGGCTCGATTTCAAGCGGCCGCACGGGCGACCGTGCGGAAGGACAAGCGCGTGAACATCCGGATCACCGCCCGTGATCTTTCTCACCTGCAGAAAGCGGCCGTTGAGGAAGGGATTCCGTATCAGACCTTCATCTCGAGCATCTTGCACAAATACATCACCGGCCGGCTGGTCGAGCGGCCACGTCCATCGTCGGCGTGATCCCCTGGTACTCCAAAACCTCCAAGCATGCCGTGCCTCGGCTGGCCAGCCATCGGCCGCAGCAGGCCGCCGAGCAGTTCATGGGCCGGCGTGACGACGAGAGGCGACGTCGAGGATCACCAGTTGCCAGAAGAACTTCCCCGCCCCCAATTGACCTCGGAGTCGGTCTTCCAGAGAAACCGCTCCTGGAGTTCGGCCGCCTCGATGGCGATGGTCGCGGCCAGGTTCTTGGGCGTGTGAAACTGCGCCCAGTCGCGATCATCCCGAAACCGGCGAACGGCGTCCACGAGGGCGGCAAGCGTGGCGGGCGTCTGTTTCATCGGAAACGTCTCACGGTTCGCGGACCATGGCCACGATCTCATCCAGAGCGGGAATTGTGCCATGTCGTTCGCACCAGCGCCGCACGTACGGCATGTCGAGCTGGGCGACGCCCTGAACGGCCAGCACATCGCGGGCATCGTCGAGATCCTTGCCGCGAGCCCAGCGCAGCTTCTGCACGATCACGTCTTCCGGAGTTGGCACCGACACCGATCTGCCGACCGTGGCCATGAATCGCTCGCGGCGCCGGGCGAATTGCTCCCGCACGAACGGGTCGTCGAAGAGCGTGAACAACTCCACGAGCAACGGCGGCTGGCTGCGGGTCGTGCCGATTCGACGCCTGCCGAATGTGAGCGTGTCGAACTGCACCTGGGCATCGAAGGTGGCGACAGTCGCGAGGCGGGCCACGAGCCGCGGCATGGCGGTCGGGTCGGCCACGTCCACGACGACATCCACATCGGCCGTCGACCGGGGGCTGCCGTAGAGGCCCGTCGCCAGCGCCCCCGTGAACATGTGCGGCACGCACTCGGCCAGGCAGGCGTCGGCGACGACGGCGGCCAACTCGTCGATCGTCATCGGACGGCCGGGAGTTCGGTCACGAACCGGCCGGCGTCGCGGGCAGCGCGGATCCGCTCGAGCCGGCGCCGGACTTCAGCCCAGCCGGCTTCAGGATCGCTCGTGCCAAGGTCGGCCAGCGCCGCGGCATGCATCCGCGCGAAAGCCTGGGTGGTCAGCGCCACCGTTTCCGCCAACCGCTCGTCTGGTGTCATGGCCTTGGCGCGGGCGATCTTTGCCAGCCAGATCTCGCGTTGGAGGTCGCGAAGACTCTCTGTGGCGGCGGCGGAGGGGAGCGACGGCATGACCGCAAGCATAGCGGACGCCCCGAAAACGCCCCTCTCCCCAACGTCCGATAATGTCTCTTATGTCCGGTTTCGGTCCCTGGTTTCCCGGGAGAAACCGCCGTCGGCGCCCTGCCCGTCCGCCCGTCTCGCCGGGGACGAACATCCCGGGAATTTCCCATCGCGAGGAATCGCGCCGGCGTGTCGCTACTGGCGACGCGGCATGGGCAGCGGAGTCTGGGCGCCGATCGGAAACGGCGCTGGCTGACCCAGTGCTGGCTGATTCGGGGCCGCGGTGGTCATGGGAGGCGTCGGTGGAGGCACGAACCAGGATGACCCTCGCGGCAGCGGGCCTCCTGCCGGACGGACGGCGGACGGAGCCGCATTCCCCTGCTCCGTTCGCGGCGTCTGACCCGCGACCGCAGCCCCGGGCACCGCCACCGCGGCCTGGTCGTTTCCGACCCACCCGGCGACGGAGGCCACGCTCTCCCACATGGCGGCCAAGGGGGAAGGCTGTCCCTGGCCGTTCGCGGCACCCGGTGGCAGAGGCAGTCCGCCCGGGGCGGCCATCTGCTGCTCGAACTGCTTCACGAACGGGTCCACGACGTCATGGATGTCCTTCGGGAGAACCGCGTCGGCCTTCACGATGAGCTCCGCGACAAGCCTTCCGCTGCGGCTGTTGACGATCTGGTCGCGATAGCCCGGCGCGAGGGTCACGGCGAAGAAGGTCACGATGACGCACAAAAGCGCCCCTTTCGCGGCGCCGAACAAGAGCCCCAGTTGATGGTCGAAGGACGACAGGTGGACGGCGCTGATGGCCCCGGATACCAGCCGAAAGACGAGCCAGACGACGACCGAGGATGCGGCATAGATGGCGAGCATCGCCGCGAGCCTGTTCCAGGGGGCCTGTTGGCCGAAGAACGGCGCTGCCATGCCGCCAAAACGCACCGCGGCGAACGTGCTCACGGCGATTCCCGCGATCCAGGCCAGTTGCCAGACGAATCCCTTGAAATACCCGATCAGCGCCGCACCCGCGAGGATGCCGATCATCACCAGGTCGTAGCCTTCGAGCTGTGGCACGCCGAGGACTCCCGAGGTCGTCGACTCACGAAACCGAGGGCGGAGTCTAGTCGCGACCATCCTTCCGCCCTAGGCCAGCTTGCTCGCTGCAATCGCCCGTCCTTGCGCATCCCCCCGAGGCCGGCGGCGACGTCTCGATGCGGTCGATCGGCCCAGGAAGCCTTGTGAACATGGGCGTGATGGGTGGTTTGTGCGGCCTGTGGTCGACTGTGTCGTTCCGGCGGTGCAGGGGATAGGACGAGGGGACGGGTAGGCCTGAGCGATCGCAACGGCCGATGCTTCGACGGGGAGGATTCTGTCCCCATCCCGACATTCGCCGAATCGAAGCGTCACAAAGAAGCAGCCGTGCCCGGGTTTCCCGTCCACATCAGCGCGTCGTCCGTTCTCGGGGCCGGCTACGGTGCCGCCGCGTACTTCGTCGGCGACCTGCCGCCCGTGACCTGCGTGATGGCCGCCGGCCTCTGCTCGGTCGCGGGAATGATGCCCGATCTCGACAGCGACTCCGGCGTTCCGCTCAAGGAGAGCGTCGCGTTCACCGCGGCGGTCGTGCCGGTCATGCTGCTGCAGCGGTTCCAGCAGTTCAGCCTGCCGCTCGAGGCGGTCATCCTGGTCGGGGCCGGCCTCTACCTGGCCATCCGTTTCGGGCTCGCCTACCTTCTGGAAACCTACTCGGTCCACCGCGGCATGTTTCACAGCGTGCCGGCCGCGCTCATCGCCGGGCAGCTGACATTCCTCGCATTCGGCTCGCAGGATCCGCTTCACCGCTACTTCATGGCGAGTGCCGTGGTCCTGGGGTTCCTTTCGCACCTGGTGCTCGACGAGATCTGGAGCGTGAGGCTCGGCCTCTTCGGACCGAAGGTGAAGAAGTCGTTCGGAACGGCCGTGAAGTTCTACGGCCCGACGGCGTGGGCCAACATGCTCACGTATCTGCTGGTTCTCGGGCTGGGCGCCGCGGCCGCCAGCGACGCGGCATGGACCGAGAAGGTGGCGGCCGTCCGTCAGCAGATGGAGCAGGCTTCGCGGCAGATTTACACCGTGCCGCAGCCCTGGCTCCGCCGGTAGGGGGCGTTCGACGAGCGAGCCGGGCCGCTCCAGAAGCTACACTCTCCCCGGTTCGCCTCTTCCCCGGTTCGCGTCGTCATCCATCCGCTCATGATCTTCTTGCCATCGCTCGCAGTTTCGACGCCGCATCCATTCGCGACACCGCTGGTGGGCCTCGCGGCCGGCCCGGCGGTCGGGCTCGCGGTCTACCTGGCGGTGATCGCGTCCGCGTCGTTCGCCGGAGGAACAACCGCCTCGCTCTTGGCGCTCGGTCACAGGCGGATGCAGGTGCTGCTGTCGATGACGGGCGGCGTGATGCTCGGCGTGGCACTTCTGCACCTGCTGCCCCACGCCTTCCTCGAATCCGGTGGCGACATCGACTCCACCGCCCGCTGGGTGCTCGCGGGATTCTTCACCATGTTTCTCCTCGAGCGGGCCTTTCACGGCCATGCCCACCACTCCGCCGAGGGCGATCACTCCGGCCATGATCATGCCTCCTGCGACGGCCACGGGCACGCCTCCGGCAGCCGTGCGGCGAGGGCCGGCCGATGGGCGTGGTGCGGCGCGTTCGCCGGACTTGCGGTTCACAGCCTCGTGGACGGTGCGGCCCTCGCCGCATCGGTGCATGCGGACGGCGGCCAGGGGGCCGGGCTTCTCGCCGGCTTCGCGACGTTCTTCGCGATCGTGCTCCACAAGCCCTTCGATTCGCTCATGATCGCCACGCTCATGATCGCGGCCGGCACGACGCCCCGGCTGCGACGGGCCGCCACCTTCTTCTACGCGCTCATCGTCCCGATCGGCGCGATCGCGTTTCACTGGTCGCTCGGCCTGCTCGGCGACCGCGCCGACGACGTCCTCGCCACGGCGATGGCGATGGCGGCGGGGGCGTTTCTCTGCATCGCCGCGGCGGACCTCCTTCCCGAGGTCGAATTCCACAGCCACGACCGCCTGATTCTCACCGCCTCGCTCGTCGTCGGCATCGCGCTGGCCTGGGGCATGACCCTGCTCGAGCACGCCTCCCACGCCCACGCCATGCACGAGCGGGCTCACGCCGCGGAACACGATCGCGGGCATTGATCGGCGGACGGCCGGCGGACGAACCCGCGGCGAGCGGGGCGGCTCACGCCTCGAGACCCCGCGCCATGCGGGCTTCCCGCACGCCGGCGAGCACCTCTTCGATGAGCTGCTGCTGCTCGCGGATACGCGTGAGCTGCCCCTGAAAGCAGAGGCCGATGACGCCGATGAGCACGAGCGAGCCGACGAGGTGGAAGTTCACCCAGTCCTGGGTGCCCGGCCGTCCGGACGCCGGATCCGCGGCGCCCCCGAGGGCCACGATCGCGACCACCGCGAGCATGCCGACCAGCGCCCAGGGAAAGGCCTTCCGTTTGAGCGACCGCGACCGCTCGTGGAAGCCGCCGTCGAGCCGGTAGGTTTCCACCACCTCCCGGCACCACCTCCCGGTGCCGATGAAGTAGGTCACCGACATGCTGTTCACGAGCACGGTCATGAGCGCCGCGAACACGCCGGAGAGCCGGTGGACCGTGCCCCATCGGAGGATCGCCGGATCCTGCTGGCCGTGGAGGTCGCCGATCCAAAGCCCGAGGCAGGCGGTCGCGGCCAACAGCGCGAGGGCGAAAAGAACGGCGCGGGAAAAGACGGTCGGCATGGCGTTGGGGGCTCCTCGTCGTGTGGCCGGAAAAAATCCTATCTTCCGGCCTCCGGCGTTATAGGCTCTTGGCAAAGGCGGTCGCCATGCGATGCGGTTCGCCGGCCGACGTCGGAGCTTTTTGGAGCACGTCTCGATGCCTTCGAGTGGATCACCGCCCTTCCCCGCCCCCGCCCCCGCCCCCGCCCTGCCCTGCCCCGAGCGGTTGCCGCGGCTGCTATTGACCTGCGGCGACCCGGCCGGCATCGGCCCTGAGATCGTCCGCAAGGCATGGCGGGATGCATCGCTGCACGCCGTCGCCCGGATGCGGGTCGTCGCGTCGGCGGGCGTGCTCGGCGAAGGATCGGTCGTCGAGGTCGAGCCCGGGGATCCGCGGCCGTCGTCGCCGGATACGATCCTCCGGATCGACCCGGCCGGTGACACGGGACGATCGCCGCCGCGAACTCCGGAGCGGTTCGTCCCCGGCCGTCCTTCCGCAGCCGGCGGCCGTGCGGCCGCCGAGGCGGTCGAGCGAGCCGTGGACCTCACGCTCCGGGAGTTCGCCGACGCGATCGTCACCGGTCCGCTCAACAAGGCCGCGCTCCGGGCGGCCGGCTACGACGTCCCCGGACACACGGAGCTGCTGGCCCGCGGCTGCGGGCTGCCCGAAGCCGCCGTCTCGATGATGCTCTATCTTCCGCCGGGGCCGGGGCTGGCCTCCCCCGGGGGGCTCGGCGTCGTTCACGTCACGCTCCACGAATCGCTCCGCACCGCGGTGGCGAGGATTTCGACCGAGGGCATCGTGGCGGCCGGAGAGCGGCTTTCACGGCTCATGCACCGATTCCTGGAGAGGCCCGCGCGGATCGCGGTCTGCGCGGTCAATCCCCACGGCGGCGAGTCGGGCCTCTTCGGCGACGAGGAGACGAGGATCGTCGAGCCGGCGGTTCGATCGCTCGCGGCGTCGGGAATCGACGTCGCGGGTCCGTTGCCGGCGGACACGCTCTTTCTCGAGTGCCGCCGCGGCCGTTTCGACGGCGTCGTGGCGCTCTATCACGACCAGGGCCACATCCCGGTGAAGCTCCTGGGCATGCACCGCGCCGTCAACATCACGCTCGGCCTGCCGATCGTGCGGACGAGCGTCGCCCACGGCACGGCCTATGACATCGCCGGCACGGGGGCAGCCGACGCATCGAGCATGGTTTCCGCGATCAGGGCCGCCGTCCGGCTGTGTGCCACGGTCAGGGGCGGAGCGGATTCACGCTCCCGAGAAGGCTCTCCGTGACGTCACTGTATCCCTCGGCGGCCGGCTTGTAGACGAAGGCGGTCGCGTCGATCGGCTCGTCGAGTCGAACGTCGTAGAACTCCAGCACGGCGATCTGCTCGGGCTCACGGTTCGCCGCGGGCCGCGGCCCGCGCACGGCGAACCATTCGATGCGAAAGGGAAAGAGCTCGCGTTTGCCGATCGACAGGACGACACTCCACGGCATGTTCTCGGGCAGAAGCCCGGCTGGAACCTCGCCATCCACCGCCTTGCCCGCGAGCCCCGGAACGAGTGCGACCAGGCGGTCGGCGTGCCATCGTCCCTCGATTCGCCAAACGGGCATTCCGTCGAGGTCCGCTCCCTCCACCGACCGGAAGCGGAACGACTCGCGGATGAGCGCGAGCGTCCGCTGCACGCCTCCGAGATGCGGCGTGATCGCTTCGGCCTGCGCGAGCGGGGGCGTCGCGGCTTCCAGCTTCGCCCGCACCCTTCGCGTGTCGATCCGGTTCAGCGAGGCGGGCAGGTCGGCGTGTTTCTGGTAGCTCCAGAAGGCGAGCCCGTCGCAGACCTCGAGCATCGTGTACGCGGCCGCGTTCGTGGCCAGGGACGACTCGAATCGGAACCGCTGGTCCTCGCCGATGCCCTGTTGGACATATTGCCCCGCTCCCACCAGCTCATTCTCCCCGACGCGGGCGATCTGCCGCATCCTCGCCGAGATCGACGATTGTCGCGCGAGGCCTGCGAGGCAGGCGGCCACGATCCGCTCGGCGCGGCCTGCATCCTCTGCGGAGGCCGCACTTCCGCCGCGGTAGACGCTCGCCGCGGCGGGGGCCGGTTCGTCGCCGGTCGCTCGGGCGATGAGCAGGCCGCAGGCGAGGATCGCGAGGAGTCTCGGGGAACGAGGCAACGTGGGCTCCTTGACGGGCGAAATGGCCCTGCGGGTTGGGCAGTCCCTGCGGGTTTTTCCAAAGAAACCGGCGGATGGTGACCGATCACCTTCTGCACCGGACGGTATCGACCGACCGGATCGTGGCGGATGCCGCCGCGTCGAACGATCGCAGTGTACGGGCTTCCGGTTCAAGGGCGAACGCCATTGGACGAGGCCGGGAGGTGATCCGCATGAGCGTGTCTCGCTGGAAAATGCTGGCTGGCCTGTCCTTGTCCGTCTCGGTGACGGGCTGCCATATCCCGGCCAACTCGCCTTTTTCTGCCCTTGCGCAGATTCGCCCGATCGCGCCGCCTCACACCAACGTGCTGCCGCCGGCCGCCATGCTCCATCACCCGGGGCCCGGCGTGGAGGGGCCCGGACCGGGCGTCATCATGCCCGCCTCGTACGAGGCCGCGATCGCCGACGCAACCGGCGGAGCGGCCGTGGACGGCGGCGATGGGAACGGCGGCTTCGCCGACGTGCCGTCCTCGCAGATCGCGTTCGTGGGGCCGGAGGGCATGCAGGTCCGTTGGGACGTCTCCCAGCCCGGCGGCTTCGACTCGGAACCGATCGTCAGCCCGGGCCGCTACGACTTTCCCCAGGGGGCGATCTACAGGCTGAAGCTGACCGACATCCCGGGGCACGAGGGCCTCGAACTCTACCCGACCCTCGAGGTGGGGCCGGCGCTGCCGCGCACCGACGCCTACCTCGCGCACAACGCGATCCCGTTCAATCTCAATCGCGAGGATTTCGACCAGGTCGTCGCGGGCAATTTCGTGACGAAGGTGATCTACCTGCCCGATCCCGAATACCAGGAGCTGGCCGTGGCGGGCGTCGAGGAGCTCGTCAGCACGCGGCTCGATCCGGGCTGCGACCCCGTCGTCGAGGCGGATCGTCGCGGGTCGATCCTCGCGGTCATTCGCGTCGGCAACAAGGATCTCCAGTCGCCCGGTGCCGTCGGGGCGGGCCTCGCCGGGGGTGGCGGGGCGGCCTCTCCGCCGGTCGGCGTCGCTGCCCCGCTGGGAATGCCCGCCTGCGGCGATCCGTCGCAGATTCCCCCCGCCTTCATGGCAGGCGTCACCGCGCCGCACTACGGCATGCCGATCACGGGGACGCCGATCGGACTGCCGGGGCCGGCCCACATCCCGCTCGGCGTGCCGGCGGGCCTGCAGAAGCACACGATCACGAACCACACGAAGATGCACATCCCCCCGCCGAGCCGGTCGGTCGGGCTCCACGTCCAGCAGGCTCCCGGGTTGAGCTACCCGAAGCCGGCGAGGCATGCCTACGTGACGGAACGGGCCGATGTGCCGAAGCTGAAATTCAAGCAGCCGCATGCCGACAGGCGTCGCCAGGTCGGCAACGGCGGTCCGGATTCCGGCGGACTCGAGGAATCGTTCGGGGGCGCCGGCGGCCACTGCCTCGACGACTGTCCTCCCTGATCACCGGGCCCCCCTGAATCGTCGGGCCTCGCGGAATCGTCGGAGGATCGTCGAACGCGTCCACGCTCATCCAAGGTCACCCCGTCCATGGGATTCTTTTCTGGAACGGCCCGCCCAGGGTCCGAGCTGCAGGTAGGAGGCCGAATCGTGGCGATGTTCGCCGCCACGATGATGCTGCTTCCGGGAGCGATTGGTGCCACGCCTCTCCTGCAGCCGGGCTCCTGGTCGGAGCCGATCCAGCCTTTCGAGCTCTCCGGTCCCGAGGGGGCCGTCGTGCAGATCGAAACGGCGGAGGGATGGTCGGAGGCGAAGTCGCTGCCGTTTCGCATGGGGCTCGTGGTCGGCAGGCCCTACCGGCTGCGGGTGATGCAGCTCCCGGGCCACGAGGGTGTCGAGCTGTTTCCGACCGTGAGGCTGCTCGCGCGGCTCGACGTGCCGCCGGGCACGGCCTGGCGTTTTCCGGTGGAGGTCGTGCTCGCCGAGGACGACGTCGAGGAAGCGGTTCGGGGCGGCATGATCCGCCGGATCGTCTACTCGTCGCTCGAATGCCACGGGTCGCTCGCGGGTGGAGAGGACACGTTCGACGTGCCGCCGGGCGAAGATCCGCTGGCGGTGGCCCGCGAGCTCGGCGACCCGGTTGCCGAACTCCTCATCGGCAACAGGCTTCCGCCGACGGTGTCGCCATGAACGGTGTCGCCATGAACCGGCCCGGAGAGCGTGCGACAGGAATCCGTTGGCCGCGTCTGCTCGCGATCGCGCTGGGAGCGGTCGCGCTCGCCTCCTGTCGCTCGGTGACGTCGCCCCTGGCGGGTGGGGCGGCGGGCATCGTCCACCACGACGGCGCCGGACCGGCCTCGCGGTGCGGGGCGACATGTCGGCGGGAGTGTCGGCCCGAGGACCGTCCCCCCTGCCCTCCCCTGGCGGTCGTGGCACCTCCACCGGTGCCGGTCGCCCGCGTCTGCAAGGTCTGCGACGGCGGCGACTCCGGACGGCGGGCGAAGCCGTCCGGCGACACCGGGATCGACAACCTCACGTCCGGCGACACGGTCGCGAGGTTTCGCGGTTCCGACGATGCCGGCGGCGTCGCGGAAACGACCGGCGTCGAGGCGGGCGATGGCGGCATCGATCGCCCGGCCGCGGACCGCCCGCAACGCGAGCCCGTGGAGTGCGATCATGTGAGCGTCGCGAACTGCGCGTGCGTCTGCGCGCCGCGGTTCGCATCCGTTCGCGAAATCGTGCGACCGCGAGAGAACCACGCCCCCACCGGTCCGATCGCCGCCTCGCTCGGTGCCGGGCCGGACGTCGCCGCGATCCGGCAGAAGTCGCGTGCCGGCACGCAGCGGGTGCCGCCGGTGCTCGCGCGGCGGGCGCTGCCTGAGCTCGCGGTGGTCGATGCCCGGCCGACGCTGGGGCTCGAGGAGGCACGTCTTCCCGGCGAGACTCCGTATGTCTGCGTTCCGGCGGAGGACGTGCAGGGCGACACCCCGCAGATGTTCCGCGACAGGCAGCGGCCGAAGATCGCCGTGGCGTTCGACGTGCCGCTGGCCTGGATGAGCCTCGCGCAGGCTCAAGTGAAGGTGCAGGAAACGGCCGCCGAGACGATCGCCGTCGATCGGGGCACGGCGGTGCTGCGGCTGAAGTGCCCGGGCCGCGCGGAGCTTTCGCTCTGCAAGAGGGCCGGGGGCACGACGGTGCGATCGGGCGAGGAGCTCGACTTCACGATCGCGATCCTGAACTCGGGCGATCGGAAGCTCGAGGGGATCGTGCTCGCCGATGCCCTGCCGAAGCGACTCGCCTACGTGCCCGACTCGGCCGATTCGACGCTGCCGGCCGACTTCGGCACGGAGACCGCCGCCGACGGTGCCGTCGTGCTCAAGTGGGTCTTCAAGCAGCCGCTTGCACCGGGGGAAAGCGGCTTCGTGCGGTTCCGAACGCTCGTGCGTTAGGGTTTTTCTCGAATCCGCGACCCCCCGGTCGGCTGCGATTGCCGCTGCGGTCGCCGCGGGGGTACCATGTTTTTCCCGCTCCCGGCAGATCCGGCGGGCGACAACCCGGGACGCACCCCGATCCCCTACGAGAGGCATTCATGACGCGCTTCACCCTTTCCCACGGCCGCCTTCTTTCGCTGTTTGCAGCCCTGTCGGTTGCGATCGTGGTCGGGGCGTCCTTGCTGACGAGCCATTCGACCGCCGTGTCGGCGAGAGAGCCCCAAGCCCCGGCCGGTCGTGCACCCGCCGCGGAGGGCGAATTGACGGTGCCTCCCGTGCCGGAGGGCTCGCCCGAGCAGCTCTTGGACTACATCAAGAAGCTCCAGGATCCGTCCGTTCGGCCGAAGTCGCGCGAGGAGGCCATCGACTACTTCGGCAAGGTTGCGAAGGCCGGGCTCGCGGCGTCGGAAAAGGCGATCGCACAGCTGAAGCCGGCAGACCCCCTCTACGAGCAGGCCATCAGGGCGAAGCTGCAGAGCCTGTCGATGCTCGCCGGGCTCGGTGACGCAGAGGCCGGCACGTCGCTCTCCGGATTCGCCGCCGAGATCGCCAAGGGGCCGTCGCCGAAGCTTGCGAAGGAAGCGGTCCAGGTGCTGCTCGTCACCGAGGCCAGAGACGTCATGCGCGGAAACGTCGCCGGGGCCCGGGCCCTCATCGAGAAGGTTTCGGCGGTGCTCGCAAAGGATCCCGACGACGTCCAGACGGTGCAGCTGGCCGTGCAAATCGCCGGCGGTTTCGAGCACATGCCCGGGGGTGAGGAGGCGACCCGGGCGGCCTACACGGCGTTCGGCCCACTGCTGGCGAAAAGCTCGAATGAGGGCGTCAAGGCGATGGCCGAGAACTTCGAGGGCGTGCTGCGTCGGCTCAGCCTGCCCGGCAACCCGATGGAGATCATGGGCACGAACCTCGACGGCTCGCCGTTCGACCCGAAGAGCGTCGCCGGGAAGGTCGTGCTCGTCGACTTCTGGGCGACCTGGTGCGGTCCCTGCATCGCCGAGATCCCCAACATCATGGAGCAGTACCAGAAATACCATGCCAAGGGCTTCGAGGTGATCGGCGTCAGCCTCGACGACGACGTGGAGGCGCTCAAGTCATTCGTGGACGAGCGGAAGATCCCCTGGCCGATCCTGTTCGAGAAGCCGGGCGGACAGGGCTGGCGGCATCCGCTGGCCACGAAGTACGGCGTGAGCGGCTTCCCGACCGTGATCCTCGTGGGACGTGACGGCAAGGTCGTCTCGCTCGACGTGCACGGCGAGAAGCTCGGTGTCGAGCTCGACAAGCTGTTCGGCGGCGGCGCGAAGGATCCGGGATGAACGGATCCGGGATGATCGACTCCGGGCAGCCCCGGGGGCCGATCTCGCGACGGGCCGCGAAGTTCGACTCTTCCGGCATCCGGCGGGTGTTCGATCTCGCGGCCACGCTCGACGATCCGATCAACCTCTCGATCGGCCAGCCCGATTTCCCGATGCCTGCCGAGGCGGCGGCCGCCGCGAAGCGGGCGATCGACGAGGGACGCAACGCCTACACGCCGACGCAGGGCATCGCCCCGCTCCGTGATCGGCTCGAGGATGATGTGCGGCGCGAGCTCGGCCAGCCCGGGCGATCGCTCGCCGTCACGAGCGGCTCGTCGGGGGCGCTCGTGCTCGTGCTGATGTCGCTCGTGGATCCCGGCGACGAGGTGATCATC
>DHLZ01000096.1 GCA_002405515.1 Planctomycetaceae bacterium UBA4655 | reverse complement strand
AGGTGGGAGGCCTGCAGATCATCGGCACGGAACGGCACGAGGCCCGCCGCAGCGACCTCCAGCGGCGAGGCCGGTGCGGCCGACAGGGGGAGCCGGGCAGCAGCCGGTTCTTCCTCTCGCTCGAGGACGACCTGATGCGGATCTTCGCCGGCGAGTGGGTGAAGAACGTGCTCACGCGGCTGGGCATGCAGGATGGCGAGGCGATCGAGAGCCGGATGGTGACCCGCCGGATCGAGGCGGCGCAGAAGAAGGTCGAGGAGCGAAACTTCGACGTCCGCAAGAACCTGCTCGAGTACGACGAGGTGATGGACGAGCAGAGGAAGCGGGTCTACGGCTTCCGCCAGAGAATCCTCGACGGCGCCGACTGCCGCGGGATCATCCTGGAGATGGTCGATCGGCAGATCGCGACCCACATCGACACCTTTCTCGACCGCGACTACGGCCCGGAGACCTACGCCGCCTGGGCCGGCGGCCAGCTCGGCTGCGAGCTCGACGCGAAGGATTTCCGTGGCCTCACCCCGGAGGAAGCCGAGCGGCTCGCGCATGATCAGGCCGTGCGGCAGGCCGAGACGGCGATCTACGAGGCGATCGACGAGAACCTTCCGAAGGAGGAGGACGAGAGCGAGTGGAATTGGGAGGCCCTCGCCTCGTTCGCGAACGCGCGGTTCAGGACGTCGCTCCGCGACCGTGACCTGCGAAAGGTCGGCCGCGACACGGTGGACGAGTTCCTCATCGCCTCCTGCACGGAATCACTCTCGCGGATCGACCTCGCCGAAGGCCGAAGATTCCTCGCGGGTGATTTCGGCGTCGCCAGCGGCTGCGGCTGGACGCAGTGGCGGTTCGGAATCCAGCTCGACCCGAACGACGTCGGCTCCCTGGAGCCGGCCGCCTTCCGCGACCTCGTGTCGCGAAAGGCGCGGGAGGTCTACGAGCAACGGGAAATCGACTATCCGGTGCTCGCAGGCCTCGGTCATTTCGTGGAGCGTCAGGCCGACGGCTCGAGGATGCTCGACCGCGAGGGTCTCGTGCGGTGGGCGAAGGAGCGATTCGATCCTTCGCTCGACGAGACCGCGCTCGGCGGCAACGACCTCGAGATGATCCGGCGGCGGCTCACGGAGGCCAGCCGTGCGAGTCACGACCGGACCAAGGGGCTGCGGAAGGATGCCGAGAGGCGGATCGCCGAGACGCTCTCGTCGCTCGACTCCGCCATGGGCCCCGGGCCGATCGGCCACATCGCCGACGGCCTGACGGCGTGGCTTGCGGAAACCTGCGGCGTTCCCGACGCGGCTGAGGCCGTGCAAAAGAGCACCCGGCAGGATCTCGAGCGGCGGGTGCTCGCCGCCTTCGACGAGCGGAGCCGGCCGGAGATGCGTCGGATGGAGCGGGCGGTCGTGCTCCAGATCCTCGACAACGCCTGGAAGGACCACCTGCTGGCGATGGACCACCTGCGGGCGAGCGTGGGGCTGCGGGGCTACGCGCAGGTCGATCCCAAGGTGGAGTACAAGCGGGAAGGCATGCGGACGTTCGACCTCATGTGGAAGGGCATCGACGAGCGGGTCGTCGACATCGTCTTCCGCATCGAGCAGGTCGAGGACGAGGCGGTGCGGAGCGCGTTCCGCGAGACCGCCGCGATCCACGCCGAGGCGTCGAGCGGGTCGCTGCCGGAGCCTGCCGGCGGCGGCATGCCGGATGGCTCGCGGACCTCCGAAAACGCCGCCATCGACGCCGCCGGGGAAGGCCGGCGGCCCGAGCCGATCCGCAACGTCGCGTCGAAGACGGGCCGCAACGATCCCTGCCCTTGCGGCAGCGGCAAGAAGTTCAAGAACTGCTGCGGCCGCGCCGGCGGCATCGCCGCGGTCGGCGCCGGCGAAGGCCGGCGGTGAACGGTTCAGGACGGCGAACGGCGGGCATGGAATGCATGGCTGCCTTGCCGATCCTTATCGATGATGCGAGGAGGGCTTGCCCGTGTCCCGGAGACGGCGCAGCTGACCAGCGCAGGCAGGATGCCGTAGCGCCAGTCAGCTCCGAGTGAGCGAAAGCCCGGAGGGCTGTAGCGAACGTCCGGCGAGGGGATACGTGCAACCCCGCCCCCACGGCGAACCTTCGGCGTCGAAACCCTCCCTGCGGAACCAATGATCCTCGACGCCGTTTACCTGCTCGTCGCGATGCTCGCCCTGCCGTGGGTCGCCTGGAGGAAACTCTCCGGCGGCCGGCCCGTGGCGGCGCCGTGGCGGCGTTTCACGGGCCGCATCGGCCCGCTTGCGGCGAAGGGGGACCGCCCTCGGGCCTGGCTTCATGGCGTGAGCGTGGGCGAAGTGAACCTGCTCCACCGGCTCGCCGAGGAGATCCGCCGCGTCGATCCGGGAATCGACTGCGTGGTCTCGTCCTCGACGACGACCGGCCTCGAACTCGCGACGGCACGGTTCGGCCGGGATCGGACGTTCCCCTGCCCGCTCGACTTCTCGTGGGCGGTGAGGGCCGCGATGGATCGCGTGCAGCCCGACCTGGTCGTGCTTGGCGAGTTGGAACTCTGGCCGAACCTGCTCGGGATCGCCCAGGCCCGCGGCATCCCGGTCATCGTCGCGAATGGCCGCATGAGCGACCGCAGCTTCCGCGGATACCGCCGGCTGGGCGGGATCGCCCGAAAGATGCTCTCGCACCTCGGGGCCGTGCTCGCCCGGTCCGAGGAGGATGCGGCCCGGTTTCGCTCGCTCGGCGCCGGCGATGTCGAGGTCACGGGCTCGATGAAGTTCGACGGCGTGGAGGGCGACCGGAATGCGCCGGGCGTGCGTGAGCTTGCGTCGCTCGCAGGGCTCGACGATGCCCCGGTCTTCCTCGCAGGCAGCACGCAGGCCCCCGAGGAGGAGCTGGCGATCGACGCATTCCTCGCCGCTTCACGACGGCATCCGCGGCTGAGGCTGCTCATCGTGCCCAGGCACGTCGAGCGGTCGGCCGAGATCGCGGGGCTGCTCGGAAGCAAGGGCGTTCGTTGGCAGAAGCGCAGCCGACTCGAAGCCGACGGGGCGGATCCCGAAGCCCGCGTGCTCCTCGTTGACACGACCGGCGAGCTCTCTCGCTGGTGGGGCACGGCCACGGTCGCCTTCGTGGGCGGGAGCCTCGACGGAAAGCGGGGGGGGCAGAACATGCTCGAGCCGGCGGCGTACGGCATGCCGCTCTGCTTCGGGCCCCACACGCGGAATTTCCGCGAGGAGGCGGCGATGCTGCTCGCGGCCGGCGGCGCCGAGGTGGTCCATGACGGCCGGGAACTCGCGGCGTTCCTGCAACGAGCCCTCGACGACCGCTCCTGGTCGGATTCGCTGGCATCGGCTGCCCGATCGCTCGTGGAGGCCAACCGGGGGGCGGTTCGCCGGACCGCCGAGCGGGTGGTCGAGCGGCTGCGGCAGGAATCCCGCCCGGCCGTCCGCGGGGCCTGAGCCGCCGCGGACGCCGCACGAATACGGCGAGGAGGGTTGCCCGCAGGCCCGATGGCCCGATATTCTCAGGCACTTCGAACCTGCGTGCTCTTCTCACCCTTTCTCACCAACGAGGCGAACGACGTGTCCACCGGCAAGTTTCTCTTCACCAGCGAATCGGTCAGCATGGGTCACCCGGACAAGCTCGCCGACCAGATCTCCGACGGAGTGCTCGACGCGTATCTCGCCCAGGATCCGAAGAGCCGCGTCGCCTGCGAGACCATGGTGACGACCGGCCTGGCCGTGATCGCCGGTGAGATCACCTCGAAGGGCACGATCGACTACCAGCAGGTCGTCCGCCAGGTGATCCGCGACGTGGGCTACACCGACGACGAGATGGGCATCGCCGCCGACACCTGCTCGGTGCTCGTCGCGGTCGGCAAGCAGTCGGGCGACATCGCCATGGGCGTCAACGAGGACGACTCGAAGGGCAAGGACATCGGCGCCGGCGACCAGGGCCTCATGTTCGGCTACGCCTGCAACGAGACGCCCGAGATGATGCCGCTCCCGATCGCGCTGTCGCACCGCATCCTCAACCGGCTCACGGAAGCGAGGCAGAAGAACGAGGTCGACTGGCTGCGGCCCGACTCGAAGAGCCAGGTCACGGTCGAGTACGACGGCAACAAGCCGGTCCGCATCGACACGGTCGTCGTCTCCACGCAGCACGCGCCCCACGTCTCGAACGAGGAGATCAGGAAGTTCATCGTCGAGAAGATCGTGAAGCCTCTCCTGCCGAAGGAACTCGACACGTCGAACATCACCTACCACATCAATCCCACCGGGCGATTCGTCGTCGGCGGCCCCCACGGCGACTGCGGCCTCACCGGCCGGAAGATCATCGTGGACACCTACGGCGGCTGGGGCCGTCACGGCGGCGGCGCGTTCTCCGGCAAGGACCCGACGAAGGTCGATCGCAGCGCCGCCTACATGGCCCGCCACGTCGCGAAGAACATCGTCGCGGCAGGCCTCGCCGACCGCTGCGAGGTCCAACTCGCCTACGCCATCGGCGTGAGCGAACCGGTGAGCGTCCACGTCGACACCGAGGGCACGGGCAAGGTGGAAGACGAACGGCTCTGCGAGATCGCGAGGGAATTCTTCCCGCTCACTCCCCGTGGCATCATCGACTACCTCGACCTGCGTCGGCCGATCTACCGTCGCACGGCTGCGGGCGGCCACTTTGGCCGCGATGGCTTCTCGTGGGAGAAGACGGACCGTGCAGCCGCCCTCGCCGAAGCCGCGAACTCCGCGGTGGTCGGCTGATCCTCCTTGATTCATGGATGTCTCGATCGCGAGCGAGCGCGGACCGACCGCCCCACTGAAGGCCCTTGGCCTCTTGGCGGGTGGAGTCGCAGTCGGCGCGGTGGTTGCTGCCGCCGCCGCTCTCGTCGTCCGATGGGGCTCGGGCGCGATCGACCCGCGGTCCGCGGGCTCTTTCGCCGCCGTCTCCGGTTCGGCGCTCGTCCTGACCGCGGCCGCCGCCGCGGCCCTGCGTCCCCTTCGGCCGCGGTTCCAGAGTCGGCGGGAGCGTGATCCGCAGGTCGAGCCGCCGGCGGCGGCCGAACGGGCGGTGTCGCCGTCACCGTCACCGACGCCGGCGCCGTCGCCCTGGCCCGGCTCGAAACTCGTGCAGCGGATCGAGCGGTACGAGCGGCAATCCTCGGACGGCTCGGTCGCCGAAGCGGCGGCCGGACGCGTCATCGTTCGTTTCACGGAGGGCTCACGGTCCGCGGTCGCCCACGTGGGATTCTGCCCGCCGTTCGCCGCGACGCCGCGGATCGTCGTGTCGAACGCCTGCGACGGCGTCGAGGTGGACGTCACCGCGGCGGAGGTGCTTCCGTGGGGCGTACGGATCGAATGCCGGCTCGAGGAGCCATCGGAGGAACCGCTCGACGTGGACATCGACATCGTGGCCGGACCCGCGGACTCCCGCTAGCCCCCAAAACCGCCTGAAGGATTCGCCGATGGCCCGCTGGCCGGAACACCTGTGGACGACGCTCTTCACCTACGCCGTGATCTTCGTCGGCTTCCCGCTCGTCTGCCTGTTATTGTGGATGTGGGTTCGGGGCGGGCTCTGACCCGCTGCACAGCCTCACATTCAAGCCGACGAATCATTTCAATCCAACGAACCGTGCAGCCACCCCGCCACATCGTCGAATCGCTCGAGCAGGCCGGCCAAGCCGGCGTGCTGCGTTTCTGGAACGAGCTCGACGACGAGGGGCGGACGAGGCTCGCTCGACAGCTGGAGGAGATCGACTGGTCGGTCTTCGACGACATGCGTCATGCGGCGACGGTGGCGGCGGACGAGGGCGTCGATCCGGCATTCCTCTCCGTCGCGTCCACCCCCGCGGGCCAGCGGCTCTCGCCGGACCACCGCTCGGCGGCGGCATGGCGGCCTGCCGGCGAGGAGGCGCTCGCGATCGGACAGGTGGGCGCGATTCTCGTGGCCGGTGGGCAGGCATCACGTCTCCGATGCGACGGCCCCAAGGGCGTCTATCCGATCGGCCCGATTTCGCGCGCGTCGCTGTTCGAAATCCTCCTCGGGAGGCTCGCGGCGATCGGGCGGCGGTATGGCCGCGAAGTGCCGTTGGCGATCATGACGAGTTCCTCCACCGACGCCGAGACGAAGGCCTACCTCGAAGCCCACCGCTTTTTCGGGCTCGACCCCGACGCGGTGCTCTTCTTCCGGCAGGCCGACCTGCCTCCCCTCGCGATCGACTCGCTCACGATGCTGCTCGACGCGCCCGACCACGTCGCGATGGCGCCCGACGGGCATGGCGGCATGCTCCGAGCGCTTTCCGCCGCGGGTGGGATCGACTGGTTCGCCCGCCGTGGCATCGAACACGTCTCCAGCTTCCAGGTGGACAATCCGCTCGCGTCCCCGCTCGATCCGGCGTTTCTCGGGATGCATCTCGTCTCCAACTCCGACATCACGACCCAGGTCGTCGAGAAGCGGGAACCGGACGAGCGGGTCGGCGTGGTCGTCGAAGCAGGAGGGGTCTGCCGGGTCGTGGAGTACAGCGACCTGCCGAAGACGCTCTCCGGCGAGCGTCTCCCGGACGGTCGGCTTCGATTTCACGCCGGCAGCATCGCCGTGCACTGCTTCCGTCTCGCGTTCCTCGCCGAGGCCGTCGCGGGCAAGTCGTCGCTGCCGCTGCACCTTGCCCGCAAAGCCGTCTCGTTCCTCGACGAGTCCGGAAAACGGGTGTCACCGACGACGCCCAACGCCTTCAAGTTCGAGCGGTTCATCTTCGATCTCTTCCCGCTCGCCCGGCGGGTCACCACCGTCATGATCGATCCGGCCGAGGGATTCGCCCCGCTGAAGCACCCGCCCGGCAGCGTCGCCGACTCCCCCGAACACGTCCGCAGGGCGATGGTGACACAGGCCCGCAGGCTGCTGTCGCGGATGGAGGTCGCCGTCGCGGACGGGATCGACGTCGAACTCGCACCGTCGATCATCGACGAGTTCGACCTGCGACACATGCCGCCCGGCAGCCGGATCGAACGCCCGTGCGTGGTGATCGGTGAGTCGGTAGTCTCGTGGGGCGACGGGACGCCTCGATCCTCCAGCTGAACACCAGGAGCGACCATGCTTCACGCGATCGTCATGGCCGGAGGGTCCGGCACCCGCTTCTGGCCGGCGAGCCGGACCGCGCTGCCGAAGCAGCTCCTTCCGCTGGCCGGCAGCCGCACGCTCCTCGCGGACACCGTGCTGCGGCTCGAAGGGCTCGTGCCGCTCCCGCGGACCATGATCGTCACGTCGCAGCGACTCCTGCCGGTGGTGAGGAGCCAACTGCCAGGCCTCCCCGAATCCTCGCTCGTGGGCGAGCCCTGCAAGCGGGATACTGCACCGTGCGTCGGCCTGGCGGCCCTGCTCGTCAGCCGTGACGATCCCGACGCCACCATGGCCGTGATGCCCTCGGATCACGTCATCAGCCCCACCGAGAAGTTCCGGGAGGCGATCCGACAGGCGGCGGCGCTCGTCGAAGAGCGGCCGGGACGGCTGGTCACCTTCGGCATTCCGCCGACCTATCCGGCGGAGAGCTTCGGGTACATCGAGCGAGGCGAGCCGATCGAGCCTTCCTGCGGCGGGGCGCCGGTGCACGAGGTGCTTCGATTTCGCGAAAAGCCTCCGGCGAGCGTGGCCGCCGAGTACCTCTCGGCCGGCACGTTTCTCTGGAACGCCGGCATCTTCGTCTGGAAGGCGGCGACGATCCTTGACGCGCTCCGGCGGAGCCAGCCGGACCTCGTCGAGCGACTCGAACGGATCGCCGCGGCATGGGACACGCCGCACCGCGACCGGGTGTTCGACGAGGAGTTCGCGGCGATCAAGGGAATCTCGGTCGACTACGCCGTGCTCGAGCATGCGAAGGACGTGGTCACGATCTCCGCGCCGTTCGCCTGGGATGACCTCGGCGGCTGGTCCGCGGTCGCAAGGCAGCGGGGAACGGACGCCCACGGCAACACCGTGGTCGGACGACACGTCGGGATCGACAGCGTCCGCACGATCGTGCATGCCGATGGCGATCACCTCGTGGTCACGCTCGGGGTGGCCGATATGCTTGTGGTGTGCACCCCCGACGCCACCCTCGTCGCCGATCGCTCCCGCGAGGAGGCGGTGAGGAAGGTCGTCGCGGAACTGGAACACCGCGGATGGACCGACGTCCTCTGACCAATCATCCATGAACCGACGCCACGTCGCGGCCATCGTCGTTTTCTGCGGCTGCCTGCTCGGGTCGTTCCGCGTTCGTGGCGGCGATCGCTCCGAACCGCCCGTCGAGGGTCCGGAGTGGCTCGCGAGCTTCCGGGCCGCCGCCGACGCGATCGAGTGGTCCGACCAGCGGGTCGAGCACGACTGGAGGCTCCAGCGGCGGGCCAGGAGCGACGACTGGCGGCTGCTCGACCCTCGCGATCGCGTCGTCGCCTCGGGCTCGTACGACGAGTGCCTCGCGGCCCTCGGGAAGCGGCGGGCCGCCGGCGAGATTCCGGCGATAGGCCGTGCGACCGTGCTCGTGCTCCACGGCCTCGGCGAGAGCCGCCACTCGATGCAGCCCCTCGTCGACCACCTCCGCGATGCCCTCGATGGAACCGTCATGACGGTGGGCTACGCGAGCCCCAGGGCCGGGATCGACGACCATGCCCGCAGCCTCGCGGCGGTGGTCGACTCGCTCCCCAAGGAGAGCCTCGTGAGCTTCGTCGGCCACAGCCTCGGCGGGATCGTGATCCGGCGATGGATGGCGATGGCCGACCGCGATGCGGTCGCGAAGGTCGGGCGGGTCGTGATGCTCGGTTCCCCGAACCGTGGCTCCGACCTCGCGAAGATGGCGTCCCGCATCTGGCTCGTCTCGCTCCTCGCCGACGGGGCCGCCCGGGAACTGGCCGTCGAATGGGACCGCATCGAGGGCTCGCTCGCCGTCCCCCCCTGCCCTTTCGGAATCGTCGCCGGCGGCCGGGGAGACGGACGCGGCTACAGCGACCTGCTCGAGGGGGACGACGACGCCGTGGTGCGGGTCGAGGAGACGCGGCTCGAGGGTGCCGACGACTTTCTCCTGCTGCCGGTGCGCCATGCGGCGATGATGAAGAGCGAGACGGTTCAGCGGGCGACCGCCGCGTTTCTCCGTTCGGGCCGCTTCACGACATCCGAGCGGCCATGAGCGGGCCCCCTTCCATCCCGTCGGGCCGCGTGGCCGGCATCGACTTCGGCCTCAAGCGGATCGGCATCGCCGTCTGCGACGCATCGCGGATCCTCGCGAGCCCCTGGGCCATGCACGAGCCGACCGGCGACGTCGATCGGGAGCGGTCGTTCTACAGGTCGCTCGCCGACGAGGAGCGGCTCGTCGGCTTCGTGGTCGGCCTGCCGCTCAACGCCGACGGCACGCCGAGCCGCATGTCGAAGGAGGCCGAACGGTTCGGCGGCTGGCTCGCGGCGGCGACCGGCCTTCCGGTCGAGTTCCAGGACGAGCGGTACACGTCGGCGGAGGCCGCCGGCAAGCTCGCTGGCAGCGGCCTCACCCGCGGCCGCAAGAAGCGACTCAGCGACGCGATCGCCGCGCAGATCCTGCTTGCCGACTGGATGGCCCGCGTCGGGAGTCAGCAGCCATGACCGCGCGCGACCGACCGGCACGGACGCGGCTGGTGGTCGGCTGCGGCTACCTCGGCAGCCGGGTCGCCCGTCGGTGGATCGACGCCGGCGACCGCGTCTTCGCGGTGACGCGATCCCGTGCGGCCGAGGTTTCGGCAATCGGAGCCGAGCCGATCATCGGCGACGTCGCCCGGGAAGAGTCGCTTCGGGAACCGCCTCGGGTCGACACCATCTTCTGGGCGGTCGGATTCGACCGCACCGCCGGCTCGAATCCTCGGCAGGTCCACGTCGAAGGGCTGCGACGGCTGCTCGATCGACTCGCGGGCTCGCCGAGGGTGATCCTCTCGAGTTCCACCGGGGTCTGGGGAGACGCCGACGGCGAGGTCGTCGACGAGGAAACGCCGCCGGCTCCTTCCCGCGAGGCCGGCCGCGTGCTCGTCGAGGCCGAATCGACGCTCGCGACGCACCGGCTCGGCCCCGGCGTCGCCCTCCGCTTCGCGGGACTCTACGGCCCGGCTCGCCTGCCGAGGCTGGCCGACCTCGCCGCCGGCCGCCCGATCGCCGCCGATCCCGACAGCTGGCTCAATCTCGTTCATGTGAACGATGCCGCCAGGGTCGTCTGCGGCATCGCCGAGCTGGCATCGCCGCGATCGCTTTACGTCGTCTCCGATGGTCACCCTGTCCGCCGACGCGACTGGTACGGCCGGCTCGCGGAACTCACGGCGGCCCCGCCCGTCGCCTGGGACCCGGCGGCTCCGCGCAGCCGCGGCGCCGACAAGCGGGTCCGCTCCGAGCGGGTGTGGCACGACCTCGGCATCACCCCGCTTCACCCCGACTCCATCGCGGCCCTGACGCTCGTCGCGAAATTGCCGGAAGCCCGAGGCGTAAGCTCAGAGGGGCGTTGACGAGGCCGCTACGTCAAACGTGCTGGGTTCGGGACTGCCCGTATGCCACTCGCCGGACGCTCGCTGCGGGCA
>DHLZ01000240.1 GCA_002405515.1 Planctomycetaceae bacterium UBA4655 | reverse complement strand
CAACTACTTGATGCTCCCGGTAGTGGTGGGCCGCCATTGCCTGGACCAGGATTTTCAAGGCAGGCCACGGTCTTGGCCCGGTCGTCATCGGGGTGACGGGAGGGCGCGGGCTAGCGGACAGCCAGGAGCGATGGCCTCGACCCGTCGGTATGCCGCAAGAAGTTCCTTGGACCGCTGGGCGAGCATCCGCCGGACCTCTCGCCGCTGCCCCTTCACCCGGGCGATCCTCATCGAGTCGTATCCCGTCGTCTGGTGCCGCATCCAGGCGATGACCGCGGCCTCTGCCCGTCGCTCGATGGGAATCCGCTTCGTTCGGGCCACGGTGCCGCTGCCAACGGGCGTGGCATGGTCGGCAACGGCCTTGGCGAGTCGCTGAGCAACCTCGGCGTGGCGCGCATGAAACGCGAGGAATGCCAGCACCGCCGCCTGGAAGTCTTCGACGTACTCCGCCTGCTGGGCACTCCGGCGTTTCGAGTCGGCCTCACGGCGTCGCGAATAGGCCTCCGTGGATCGCTCGTCGGCCAACGCTTTCTGGACCTGCTCGATGGTCTCCCGTGGCGCCCAGACTCCCCGGGAGAAGATCTTCCGGCCGACCTTTTCCTGAACGAGCCAATGATCTCCAGCGGCCTTCACGCGGCGAGTCAGGGCGGCATCGCCGGGCGGGAGCAATGCCCAGCCAGCGGGCACCGGAAGGATCTGGCCCGAGGGCGACCGGACGGTGTTGGGCGTCGGGCCGGGAAGGTACGTCTGGGCGGGCATCGTGAGAGTGTTATCGGCACTGGAGGGCATCCAGGGAAAGCCCGCTAGCCAAGGCCCGCTCTGGCGCGCACGCTAGTGCCCATGAGCATGCCATCCGCCAGCGTCCAAGGGCCCCACCACGATCCAGAGGAAGCCACGCGGTGGTTCAACCAGTGGCACGTCTACCGGTCGATCGTGGACGCCGACTGGATGTCCCACCGGGAGATCTTCGACGCCGCCAGAGCGTGGGTTCTCACGCATCACCCGGGCCCCTTTACGCTCCTGGATCTCGGCTGCGGCGACGCAGGGTTTATCAGGAGGACATTCGACGAGACCGGGCTCTGGGCCTACAGGGGAATCGATGCGTCGCAGACCGCGCTCGGCAAGGCACGGGATGAACTGGCCGGAGCGAGGTTCCAATTCCAACTCGTCGAGGCCGACATGCTGGCGTATCTGGGGGAAGCCTCGGGATCGGCCGGCCAGAGCTTCGACGTGATCCTGGCGAGCTATGCGGTCCACCATCTGCCGGTCCGGGAGAAGCAGGAGTTCTTCCGGCTGGCCCACGCGAGGCTGGCCCCGCGTGGCTCCCTCCTCTTCGCCGACGTGTTCAGGCGGGATGGCGAGACCCGGAGCGAGTATCTGGAGCACTACTCCGGAATGATGCGACGAGCCTGGACGGGCATGCCTCCGGAAGGTTTGGCCAGCACCATCGAGCACGTTGCCCGGCGGGATTTTCCGGAGACCGGCGAGGCTGTCGCCGCCATGGCCCTCGAGGCGGGGTTTCGTCAGCGTCCGCGGGAGTTGTTCCGGGACACGACCGGCTTCCACCGTCTCATGGCGTTCATGAAAGACGTGGGAGCATGAGCACGCCCCATTCAGGTTCAGTTTCCCCTGACCGATTCAAGCTCCGTAGCGTCGCCTTCTTCGGTCGCACGATGGCCGAGTACCCGGAGATGCTCGTCCTCGACTGCGGCCGGCTATCGAACGACTCACGATCGGCGACGCCAGCGTCGGACTCCCGGCAGGCCGCTCACCTCACGAAGATAGAAGACGAAACAGAAGAGCGACCAGCCGCCAATTGCCCAAAAAACCGTACTCCGGCTTCCCGTGATGACGCCATAAATGATTGCGGCCATGAGGGCGAGCCACACCACCAGATTTCCGTGCGCGAGCGGGAAAGGATATCTCCCCGGCATGCTGCCGCCTCGCGACGGTTGTGTGTCGGTGATGGCTTCTGGCAGCCGCCTGCTCCGCGGCGTGCTGAACAACCCGGGAATTGTGGAAGCACGCGTCCAGTCGGGGAGTTCCTCGCACCACACCAGGTCATCCGCGACGAGCCTGCCCTCTTTCGTCATCTGTTGGAGCCCGGCCGCAGTGATGGGCCCGTGCCGCTGTTTGTCTCGCAAGTAAAACCATCGGTCGGGCATCGCAGACATTCCTGGTGTGGGCTGGCCTTTGAGGGAATCCATCCCACAAGAGAGCCGTCGCCGTGGACAGCCTCTGGCCATCGCGTGGCAGTGTACCGCTTCCCCCCGGACAGACCCTTGCGTCCGTACAGGGAGGGGGAGTATGGTATCGAGATCGAGAGAGCATGTACTAGTCCCGGAGGCTGCTTCCATGGCCCGCCGAATCCTGCGGAGAGGAGTTTTTTTCACGGCCGTCGTTGGGACGGTTGCTTTTCTCGGCGTCGGGCAGGGGCTCGCGGCGCCGAAGACGTACAAATACCGCTGCCTGAAGTGCAAGCTGATTCAGGAATACGGCACGATGGGCGTCAAGAAGTGCCCGAATGACGGCTCGACAATGATCCGGATGAATTGATCCGGATGAATTAGGGCCGCATCAGATGGCCTTGGTTTCGTGACCTGCGGTTCCGCGACGAGGGGATGAACAGGGGCACTTACCGCCCGCTGTTTGCCCGCACCACCTTCACCCACTCGACCTGCATCGCAAACTTCCCGGGCTTCTTGTCGCTGAGCATGAAGCCGAGGCCGTTGATCTGGGCGGGATCGACCGGCCCCATGCCCTGAACCCGCCTGCCGAACGCCGTGGGGATGAGGTCGGCCAGCGGGATCTCGACCTCACGCCACTCGTCTTTCACGGTCGGCAGTGGGGCCCTGTACGAGAACGCCGTCCGGCGGCTCTTCGTGTAGATGTTCAGCATGTATTCCCGGCCGTCGCCTTTCACTCGGGCAACGAGGGCATCCCCGGACTCGATGTCGAGTTCCATGGGCTTCGTGCGGACCGAAGCAAAGCCGCCGTTGTTCTCGAGCGAGAGTGTGCCGAAGAACTCGAGCGTCTTGTCTTCGGTGATCTTGAACCGTCCGTCGGAAACGCCGCCCATGACGCCGTCGTTCACGGCCTGCCATCGTGCGGCCGCCTCGGGACCGGCGAAGTCGAGGAGCGGTAGAAGGGTGTTGTCAGCCACTGCCTGCATGAACAGAATGGCCAGCAGCATGGGGAATCGGGTCGCGGGCATGGATCGATCCTCGAGGGTGAGCGTGAATGCTTCCATGAACGCCAGCATTCCCGCAAAGCGTGTAATTCGTCTCGGCGGCCACGTGGCCAGAAAAGTCCTCGAGGTCGTGGATCGTGGGCCTTCACCGACGAGTCCGCTTGCGGTCGAAGCGAATCAGGCAGCCGACCGGCGCGGTCTCCTTCACGGCGACCTCGCGGCCGGCGAGCACCGCTTCGACCGCGTCCTCCACGTGGCGTTTCTTGACGTCTGCCGGCTTGGTGGCGTCGTCGAAGCCGCCCATGTAGACGATTCGGCGTTCGCGGTCGAGCACGAAGAACTCCGGCGTCCGGACCGCTCCGAACGACTTCGCGACCTCCTGGGACGCGTCGAACAGGTAGGGAAACGAGAAGCCCCGCTCCTCGGCCCGCCGCTTCATCGCCTCCGGCGCGTCCTCAGGGATGAGGTTCGAGTTGATCGCAATCACCGCCACGCGGGCTCCTTCCTTGCCGGAATGCTTCCGGGCGAGTTCATCGATCCGCTGCTCGTAGTCCACGGCGTAGGGGCAGCTGTTGCAGGTGAAGGCTACGACCACGGCGTCGCGGTCGGCGACGTCATGCCAGGAGTGCAGCCGGCCGTCGGTGCCGCGGAGATCCTTCCATGCTGGCACGACGTCGCCGATCGCGCGGTCGGGATTGTAGGTGCCTGCGATCACCGGAGAGATGAGCGTCGCGGAGGCGACCGCCAGGGCGGCGCAGGCGGTCGTCAGGCGGGCTGCCCAGCCGGCGCCCGCTGCGGTTTTTTTTGACGGGGCGGGTCGGGAACTCGTGGGGTGTGGCACAGGGCACCTGACGGAGGCTGATGGATCGTTGTCTCCGAACGGGGACATGATACACCGGTCCATCGCGTTGGTCGGGCCGCGGGTTCATCGCCCTCTTTCCTGCCCGGTGTCGGGCTCGGGCAGCAGAATGGTGCCCAGCACTTTGATTTTCGAACGCTGTTCGAGGGAGAGAAGCATCAGCCGACTGCCTGCGCCGAAGTTCTGCGTCCATGTGTTGCGCCAGCGGCCGATGCCTATCGCCGACGCTCCACTCACCATGTTCTTGTGATGGCCAGGGCTTTCGAACCACATCCAGAACGCCTTCTCGCCGCTTCGCGCGCCGCCGGCGATGTTCTCGCTGTAGCCTCCGTCATAGCCGGCGTTTTTCATCCGCTGCACGTGTGACCGCTGCGATGCCGTCGGCGAATCGTGGCTGAAGTAGCCGAGGTCCTCCATCTCGCGGCTGTGACGCCGTGCGGACTGCACCAGCCTCGCGTCGGCCTCCAGCGGCAGAATGCCCAGGCATTCGCGGTAGCGGTTCACCATCCTGAGGTTCTTCATCTCCTCGAGTCCCATGACGAGGAAGGCGGTCTGGTTGTACTCCTCGATCTTCCGGCACGAGCGATGGAACCAGAGGTGCTTGGCGGACCCGTCCTGGGGCGGCGGGGCCTGCGACATGTCGCCGACGGCTTTCTCGGCCGCAGCGGTCATGCCCATCGTCTTCTCGGCGACGGTCGTCAGCTTCGCTTCCGCGGCGTCGTTGAACATCCCGTCGTCGGCCGGCGCAGCCTGACGGTACAAGGGCAGCAGGATGGTACGGCGGTCGAGCACGTCGCCGATCTGGGTGCGAAGGGAGTACAGGCCTTCAAGCTGGGACAGCAGATCCTGCAGCCGGCCGAAATGCTCCCGGGCCAGGTCGATCGACGACCCTTTCTCCAGGTTCCGGATGTTGGCCAGTGCGGCACTGCGTTGCTCGACGAGCTTTTCCTCGCAGCGGCGAAGCCGCGACAGGTCGCCGGTGATCGCCCTGTCCACGACGGCCTTGTCACGGGCCAACACCGTCCGCAGCGCAACGGCCAGGATCCGCTGCTGCGACGGGCCCATCCTGGAGAGTTCCCTCGCGGCCTCGCAGGCGGCGTCCGGATCCGGCCCGAGCACGTCCTGACGCAGCTCCTCGACCTGCGACCGCAGCGGTTGATGGGCCATCGATGGCCCGTCAGCGGGCGTCGCCTCATCGGCGGCAAGCACTGATAGCAGGCCGCACAATCCCAGCAGGCCGCACAATGCCAGGCGCGACGCGGGATGCCGACGGCTTCTGGTTTTCATCGGGGTCGCTTCCGGGGCCTCCTGTCGCTGGGCAAGGTTTTCGACGCACGGGGCGATCGTTCACCAGCGTATGGCCGGGATGACGCCGCGGCCGATGTCGAGGCATGCTTACACGCAATAGTGTAATGGTGTAACGTGGGGCAGGGCCAGGAAACTCGCCATCGGAAAACGCATTGCTGACGCCGACACGTGCTGCAAGCCCCGGTCGCTCGAGGACCGGCCGCTGATCAACGGCTGTGCAGCCTGAGGATCATTCGACGGAATCCCGGTGCATGATGGATCAACCCATGGTGTCTCGCCGTCTTTTTGCGGAAGCCTTCGGCACCTTCTGGCTCGTGTTTGCCGGAACCGGAGCGGTGGTGGTCGACGAGGTGACGGGAGGCGGCGTCACTCACGTGGGCGTGGCGATCACCTTCGGGCTGGTGGTGATGGCGTTGATATACGCTCTCGGGAAGGTGTCCGGATGCCACATCAACCCGGCCGTGACGCTCGGGCTGTGTGCTGCCGGACGGTGTGAGCGGTATCTGGTCGTGCCCTACATCGGCAGCCAGTGTGCGGGAGCGGTGCTGGCGAGCGGCACGCTCCGCATGCTGTTTCCGGAAAGCGGCGGCCTCGGGGCGACCAATCCCGCCGGGAGCGACCTTCAGTCGCTCGTGATCGAATTCCTGCTGACACTGCTTCTCATGTTCGTGATCCTCGGCGTCACCTCCGGAGGCGGTGAGGAAAAGCTTCTCGGCGGCATCGTCATCGGCGGGGTCATCGGCCTCGAGGCGGTCTTTGCCGGACCGATCAGCGGCGCGTCGATGAATCCCGCCCGGTCCCTGGCCCCGGCAGTGGTGGCGATGAGGCTCGACCACGTGTGGATCTATGTCGTCGCCCCGATTGCCGGGGCGTTGGCGGCCGTGCCCTTGTACCGCTTCATTCATTCGTCGCCATGCCGTGGTTCGGGCGACATCGGGGGGTGTTCATGAAGACCGTCTTGTTCGTCTGCGTCGAGAACTCGAACCGCAGCCAAATGGCCGAGGCCTTCGCCCGGATACACGGAGGGGACAAGGTGCTCGCCGCCAGCGCCGGTTCGCGACCCTCGGGCCGCATCAACCCCAAGGCGATCGAGGCCATGAAGGATCTGGGGTATGACCTCACCGCCCACGCGTCCAAGGGCTTGGAGGCCTTCAACGGCACGGCGGTGGACGTGGCCGTCACGATGGGGTGCGGCGACGAATGTCCGCTCGTGTCCGCCGGTCGGCGTGAGGACTGGCAGATCCCGGACCCGCGAGACATGTCGCCCGAGGAGTTTCGGGGCGTCCGGGATCTGATCGAGAAAAAGGTGCTGCAGCTGCTCTCTTCCCTCGATGGCTCTTGCTGAAAGGTCGCCGATGACGGTCGCTGAAGTGCGGGCGGTGTTGGCTGCTCATGGGCCACGGCACTACCACATCACCGAAGTGGGGCGTGTCCAGAAGGACTTCATCGACTGCGGGGTGGACGGCGGCTGGGGCTGTTACTACCGGGAGCATCAAGTAGTTGACTTTGTGCTGCGGGCAACTCGGCCTG
>DHLZ01000110.1:14169-15611 GCA_002405515.1 Planctomycetaceae bacterium UBA4655 | reverse complement strand
CCCCGGGCTTCCGTACGGGGTACCTGTTCGCCTGCAGGGAAACTTGCGCCTCGGGCTTCCGTATTGGGCACCTGTTCGCCTGCAGGGAAACTTGCGCCTCGGGCTTCCGTGAAAGTCAGCTGGCCGAGTTGCCCGGAGAATAATGTCGACTACTTGATGCTCCCGGTAGTATCAGTGGAACGGCCGCGTCGAGCGAACATTCCTCGTTCCGAAAACGTACCCCAGGACCGATGAACGGTTTGAACAACAGTCGAGTCGGGCCGATGGTGATGCCGGGGACGGCTCGAAAAACCGTGAATGACGTCTGTCGTCGCGAGATGCACGGGGCCGGCCCTTCCAGCCCGAACGCAACAGCCGTCAGGCGTGCTCGCGGAGGAGGCTCGGCGGCTCCTCGAACTCCTCGAGTTCCGGCGGAAGCTGGAGCTGCCGCATGGTCTCGTCGGTCCGACGCATGCCCTCGGCCACCTCGTCCACCCGCCGGGCCAGGTCGCCGACGTCCCGCTTCGCCACCGATCCCTCGGCGAGCGCCGCGATCTTCGATTCCAATCGCTCGATCTCGGCGGCGATGACGTCGAGCTTCCGACGGGCCTCGTCGATGTTGTCGAGCCGCTCGCGGCTCGTGCGAAGGTTGTCCTCGATCGCGGCGCGGAGCGGATCGGGGCCGCCGTCGCCTTTCGGCAGCCGCTCGAGCCGGGCCTCGAGTTCTCCGATTCGCTTGCGGATCGCGGCGTCGTCGGTGTGGTCGAGGAATTCCGAGAGCGTCGTCGCGCCGCGGATCATCCGCAGGTAGCCCCAGAGCAGACGGTCGAGCGAGGCGAGGGCTCCGTCGTCGATCTTCGGCGAGTCGCCGCCGAGGCTGCCGGCGAGGTTCACGAGCCGCTCGCAGTGGTCGCGGAGCCGGTCGAACCGCCGCAGGAGATCGGGCGGCAGCGACTTTCGGATCCGCTCATAGGCCTCCCGGGAGCCGACCGCCTCGGCCACCCGCCGGCTCTTCGCATCCTGCGCGTCGACGGACGCCCGGAACCGCTCGTTGCCGAGCATGCTCGCGAGGTAGTAGAGCTCCCCGGCCGCCACGAGCGGCAGCACGATCCCCGGAAAGCCGCTGATCACGCCGGCGGCAACGCCCGCCCCGAAGAAGAGCAGGTTCCACCGCGTCGCGAACGCCGCCTTGAAGTACCGGCCGAACCGCTCGAACACGAATCCTCTCCTAGGAAAGATCTCCACTCACGATACACCGGAACCAGGAGGGGGTGCCCCTGCCATATCGCCGAAGCACGCCTTCACGGAAGCCCGAGGCGCGAGCCGAGAGGGAAGTGGGCGTTTTCGCCAGGAGTCGACGGCCCGGCCGTTGAACAAGTTCCGAAGAGGTTTTGTATTGGATCAACCGTCTCATGGATGCGTCCCTACCTCCCCTCTCGGCCTGCGCCTCGGGCTTCCCGGTT
>DHLZ01000110.1:9773-13957 GCA_002405515.1 Planctomycetaceae bacterium UBA4655 | reverse complement strand
GCGCCTCGGGCTTCCCGGTTGTGTGGAGAAAGCATCGTCATTTTCCGTTCCGCCGCTGGGCCTCGGCTTCGATCCGCTCGATCCGCTCGTGGATCGTGTTGACCGTGTCGTGAAACCACTGCTCCTGCTGCGTCTCGCGGGCCGGCCTCGTCGGCGCTGGCACGGGAATGTCCTCGGCGATCCTGCCCGGCGTCGTCGCCATCACGAACACGCGGTCGCCGAGGTAGACGGCCTCCTCCACGGAGTGGGTCACGAAGAGCACCGTCGCCTGCACCTCCCGCCAGAGCTTCACGAGCAGGTCCTGCATGTCGAGCCGCGTCGCCGGGTCGAGCGCCCCGAAGGGCTCGTCCATGAGGATGATCCGTGGGCGGAGCACGAGCGTGCGGGCGATCGCGACCCGCTGCCGCATGCCGCCGGAGAGTTCGTGCGGATACTTCCGGGCATCGCGAACCGGGTCGAGCCCGACCCGCTCGATCCAATCGCGGCCCTCCGCCTCGCGTGCCTTCCGGGGAACGCCGCGGCACTCGAGGCCGAAGACGACGTTGTCGAGCACGGTGCGGTTGTCGAAGCTCGTGTAGTCCTGGAACACCATTCCCCGGTCGGCCCCCGGCCCCACGACCGGCTTCCCGAGCACGAGCACCTCTCCCGAGGTCGGCGGGTGCTGTGGCTCGAGCCCCGCCACGAGCCGCAGCACCGTGCTCTTGCCGCAGCCGCTCGGGCCCAAAAACGCCGAGAACTCGCCATGGTCGGGCAGGTCGGGAATCGAGAAAGTCACGCTCTCGATCGCGGTCGCGGCACGATTCGTGCCGGCACCGTAGACCTTCGTCACCGAGCGAAATTCGACCGCGGGCGGCCGATCCGGGGTCGGCATCGCTGCCGCGGTCGTCGGTTCGACGCTCATGCCTTCGCCTCGACTGCACTCGCCCCGACGGCCGAAAACGGTCGCCGGATCCACTGCCAGCCGGCCCAATTCCACGCGGCATGGAGCGCCCGCGGCAGGAAGCCACGCCCGCCGTAACGATACGGAAAGAGATCGCACTGCAGCCACCAGAGCAGCCGATCGATGCCGTAGGCGACGAGCGGGATGACGATGAGCACGATCAGGATCGGCTCGCGTTGGTTGCGCCGCTGCGACGCCATGATGAGGTCGCCGAGCCCGCCGGCATCCCCGCCGAGCTTGACGAGTTCTGCGAGCATGACGTAGCCGAAGGCCAGTCCGAAGAGCAGCCGGAGCGAGTTGAAGATCGCGGGCGCCGCCAGCGGCGAGAGCACCTTGAGGATGATCTGTCTCCGGCTCGCCCCGAGCGTCAAGGCCGTATCGACGTACCGCTGCGGCACGTCGAGCACGGCCGAGGTCGTGTCGCTCAGGATGAAGGCCACGCTCGCGATGAACAGGAACATGATCTTCTGGAATTCACCGATCCCGAAGAGGATGAACGTCAGCGGGATGAGGGCCGCCACCGGAATGTTGCGGCCGAAGACGGCCAGCGGCGCCAGAAACGCCCGCACAGCCGGGAAGCAGGCGGCGAGCACCCCGAGCGGAACGCCGACCGCCGCCGCGAGTCCGAAGCCGAGGCAGACCCGCTCGAGCGTCACGAGCGTGTTGGCGACGAGCCTCCGCTCACCGATCACCCGCGGCAGCTCCCTCGCGGTCTCCAGGGGGCTTGGCAGCGTGGCCGGGCTCACGAGCCGGCTTTCCGACTCCCCTGCGGTGACGAAGAACCAGACCGCGGCGACGGCGGCCAGACAGGTCGCGCCCCAGAAAAGGCTTTCCAGGACGCCGACCTCACCTCGCAGCGAAGGCGGAGCCACCGCAGAGCCCGCCGGCGTTCCCGCATTGGGCGGCATGGCCGCAGGCGGCACGTCGTCCCGGTTCGGCTCGACCACGGCAGCCTCACTCCTTTTCCGCGGAGTAGACCTTGATTTCAACACGACGGTTGACCGCGTGATTGTCGGGATGCTCCGGGTCCGCAGGCCGGTCCCAGCCCACGCCGTCCACCGCGAAACGCCCCTCGTCGAAATCGAACTTCGCGACGATCGCTTCTTTCACGGCGGCCGCCCGCTGCTGCGACAGCTCGCGGACCATCGCGGCGGGAACCTGCCCCTTCATCGATCCGTCGGTGTGCCCCTCGATCACTATCCGGGCGGCGCCGAACTGCTTGGCGAGCGTGGCCACCTCGTCGAGCACGATGTCGACGCTCGGGTCGTAGAGCTCCTCGACGTCCTTTCCGTCGATCCGGCGGGTGATCTTCTTCCGCAGGTCCCAGCTGTTCGGGAAGAAGTGGATCACGACCGTGTTCGTGAGGATCTCCTCGTTCTCCGCGCGGATCTGCGAGAGCGTCTTCGGCGGAAGGGGCTTGGAGTACTCGTCCTTCGTCTGCGCGTATTTGGGTTCCTTGCCGAGCTTCTGGATGATCGAGAAGTCCATCACCTGGTCGAACGGCACCGGCGGATTCGAGATCGCGCCGACACGTCGGTAGAGGTAGTAGGCCTGCTTCCAGATCCGCTCGAAGTTGGCGGGGTTGTTGCGGTTGATGAAGAACTGGTAGTTCTCGGCCCAGTTTGTCGAATGGGCGTCGCCGAGCATCTTCAGCGTGTCGGTGGCCGGAATGTTGTATCCGGCCGCCATGAGCTCCGCGGCCTTCGCCTTGGCCGACTCGCTCTTGAGCGCCTGCATGGCGTCGAAGATGCCGCGGACGATCGCCTCGATCTTGTCACCGTGGTCCTTGGCGAAGTCGGCCCTGGCGAACCAGACGTCGGCGATGAGACGGTTGGCCGTCTGCGTCGTCACGAGCATCCGGTTCCCCTTCCCGTCGGCCAGGTTGTAGATGTCGGGCGCCCAGGAGACGCAGCCGGCGATTTCCTTCCGTGCGTTGAAGGCAGCGGCCGCCTGGAAGGCGTCGTCGGTGTAGACCATCTCGACGTCGCCCGGCTGCAGGCCGCCGGCCACGAGCATGTTGAGGGCGAAGAACTGGCTCGGCGAGTTCTGCGCCATGACGATCTTCTTTCCGGCGAGGTCCTTCACCGTCTTGATGTTTTCCCGCACGACGATGCCGTCGCCGCCGTTCGAAAAGTCCACCTGCTGGTAGACCCGGGGCATCACGCGGGAGTCCTTCGGGGCACCGGTGCGGTCGACGAGGCCCTCGAGGAACAGCGGGATCATGTCGAGGGTGGCCCAGCCGATGTGAACCTCGCCGGCGGCGTAGGCATCACGCATCGTGACGGGATTGTCGATGAGCACGAGCTCCACCTTGAAGGGCTTGCCGTCGGGCGTCTTCCACTCCTTGCCCGCCTTGAAGCCCTCGTTGGCGTAGATGATCGGGCTCCATCCGGCCCAGACGTTGAGCGCGAAGCGGACGGTCTCTTTTTCCAGCGGCTTGTAGCCACTCGTCCCCTTCACCGGCGGCAGCTTCTCGGCCGGCTTGAAGGAGTATTCCGTGACCGTGGTCGGCACGGTCGAGTCGGCCGCCTCGAAGAGCACGCCCTCGGCTGACGGACCGGCACCGCCGCCACCACCAGCAGGCCCGCCGCCACCACCAGCAGGCCCGGCCCCGCCGGCCAAGCCGCCGCCCGGCGGACGCAGCCCGATCGGCTCGAGGAGCCCGGCCCGCCACGCGGAGAGCCCGACGAGCCCGAGGATCACGAGCCACACGACCGCCCAGAAGGGAGCTTTCGGTTGTCCTGCCATCGCATGCGCCTTTCGTTCGAAAAGGTCGGAGAGGAAAAAAGTGGGAGCTAGCCTCGGAACGCCACGGGCTTGCGGGCCTTCGACGCCATGTGGAGCGTGTTCATGAGATCGTAGGCCGTGACCTCGCAGAGAAGTTCGGTCACCTTCTCGTGCGCCTCCTCGGAGAGCAGCGGTTCGAGGTCCTTCATGAGCTGCACGACCCGCTTCTCCTGCGTGTCGATCTCCTTGGCATCGACCCGACCGTCGGCCACGACGTCGAGGAACGACGTCAGCTTCCTCGCGTACTCGCCGAGCAGCGGCGTCTCGGACGCCTCGTCGAACCAGGGAGTCCTCTTGCCAGCCGTCTTCGCCGTCGCACTCTTCGCCATCGCTCGCCTCCTCGAATGGGTTTCCGCCGGTTGACCTTGATCCACAACCACACGATCCACAACCAACAATTGTCTCAGGATCCGATCACGTCCCGGATCGCCGAGAGCCGCTCCTGCAGCCTCGCCCG
>DHLZ01000110.1:0-9628 GCA_002405515.1 Planctomycetaceae bacterium UBA4655 | reverse complement strand
CGGCAGGAAGTCGTCGATCGCGGCCCGGAGGTGACGCTCGGAGATCGTGTCGGGGGCGGGATCGCCCTTGCTCGCGGCCTCCTCGAGGCCCATCCGCCGCGCCGCCAACACGACGCTCTCGATGTCGGCCCCGGAGAGGCCGAGGGCGGGGTCGATCGGCCCGGGCAGCCCCGCCGCGAGCTTGACGTGGCTCTTCCTCGCCATCGCCGCGAACATCGCGTCGTACTCGGCCTGGTCGTGCGGGTAGAAGAGTGGAATGTGCACCTCCGCCCTCCCCTGCCGCTTCAGGTCGATCGGGAGCAGGTCGGGACGGCTCGTGAGGAGCATCCAGACGATCTTGCCGCGGTAGCGGGTGTCTCCCATCTGCCTGGCGATCATCGAGAAGACCCGGGCCGACGTGCCCGAGTCGCCGTCGCTCTGCCGGTTGCCGAGCGCGGCGTCGGCCTCGTCGATCACGACCACGACGGGCCCCAGGCCACGGAGCACGCCGAGCGCGTGCTCGAGGTTGCCCTCCGTCTCCCCGACGTACTTCGAGCGGAAGTTCTTGAGCACCGCGCAGGGAATCCCGACACTCCCGGCATAGCACTCGGCGATGAAGCTCTTGCCGGTGCCGACCGGGCCGCAGATGAGATAGCCCATCGGTGCCACGTCGAACTGGCCTCGCTTGATCGCGCGGGCGTCGGTCTCGAGCCGGTCCTTGGCCTGCTCGTGGCCCGCCACGGCGTCGAGCGTGAGCCGGGGCTGGATGAACTCCACCAGCCCCTGGCAGCTCCGTTCGATGAGCTCCTTCTTCTGGAGCGCGAACTCGGGGCCGTCGGGCGGCGAGCCGAGCCGGGCCGACATCGTGAGCACGGCGCGGAGGCTCTCGAGCGAAAGCCCGCCCGAGAGGGCCGCCACCCGCTTCACGTTCTCCGACTGCGCCGCGGGAATGCCGACCGCCGCGGCGGTGGCCTCCGCGAAACGCTCCCGCTCCGCCGCGTCGGGCAGCGGGATGTCGATCGCCGTGACGGCGGGCGACTGCACGAGCCGCGGATGCACTTCCGAAAGCGAATCCGCGAGGAGCACGATCGCCACGTTCACCCGCCGCAGGAGCGGGTTCGTGGCCCACGACAAGAGCCTCACGAGCCGCGAGGCGCCGCCCCGGGCCGAGCTGGCCACGTCGCCCGCCGGCGCGAGGTACTGCGCATGGTCGAGGACGATCGCGATCCGCTTCCGCTCCTCCGGCGGATCGACGAGGTTGCGCTCGAGCAGCGCGTCGAGCGTCGCCATCGCCGCGTCGGGCTCGCGGGGCCAGCTCACGGGGCTGCCGAGCTTGCCGGTCAAAAACTGCGACATCGACCGCAGCCGGTTTGCGTCGGGGCCGGCGAGCGGACGGATGCCCTTGCCCACGTCGTAGCCGATGACAAGATCCCAGCGGCCGAAGAGCTCCCGCGCGAGAAACTCGCTCGCGGTTCCCCAGCCGGCTCCCGACTGGCCACCGAGCTCGACGAGATCCCTGACGTTGCCGTGGAGGAGGAAGACGCAGCTCGTGCCGGAGAGATACGAGGCCGCGAGCCGTTCGGCCCAGTCGGGATACCAGTCGGGCACGCTCGCGGCGACGGCTGCACCGGCCTCCCGGCCCGCCGCAGGCAGCCCCCCCGTCCCGGGCAGCAGTTCCGCCTGTCCCACGCCCGCCTTCGGGGCCGACTCGACCGCCTCCGCCGCCGCCAGCGACTCCGCGGAAAGACGGGCGAGCTGGTCGGCGAGGCTGTCCGGGGCCACTGGTTTCGGCGATGAAGCCGCCGGAGCGGCGGACGGATTCGACACGGGCTCGTCCCTCGTGGATGTGGGCTCTGCGGTGTGCGAAGCCTACCGCGCGATCTGCTTCACGGGCTCCGCGCCGAGCTCCTTCTCCGCCGACGACACGCCGGCCGTCTCGGGCGTGACCATGCCGAGTTCGACCTCGAACTCACGAAGGGCCTGCTCGGCCATGTTCTTCTCGACCGTCTCCTCGGCGCGGATCTGATCGAGCCCTTCGCCCGAGAGGTCGGCGGCCACGCGGACCTTCGCACGGTTGAGTCCGATCTTGTCCTGGATCACGTCCTCGATCTGGCCGAAGTCGGTCGTGATGTCGAAGTTGAAGCTGTTGGCGAGCTTCGCGAGCTCCGCCTCGGCACGCGAAAGCTTGAGCTCCGCGTCGTACTTGTGGATTTTGTCCTTCAGGTCCGCGAGCTTCTTCGTCGCGTGCTTGATCTTCGTGACGTTGTTGTTGTAGGCCGTCTCGTGCAGCTTCAGCTGGGCTTCGTTCTCCGCGAGCTCCTTCTTCGCCTTCTGGAGCTCGAGGGCGAACCTGGCCGCCGTCTCCCGCTCGCCGGCCTGCAGGTAGGCCTTCACCCTCGCCTCGAGCGACGCCACATGGCTGCGATCGCCGTTCACCTGCCGGGTGACCCGCTCGACGAGCGCCCGGTACTGCTCGAGGCCCTCACGCCCCTCCTTCATCTGGTCGACCGCCTTGTCGTATTCGTACTGGAGCTGGGCGATCGGGTCGGCCGTCCAGAAGAAATTGGCGATCTTGTTCATCTGGGCCGCGAGGGCCTTCCAGAGCTTGCCGAGGATCATCGCTGAAGTCTCCCGAAATGTGCGAAGCGGCGAAAAGGTTCCGACGAAAGGGTTCGGACAAAAAGGTATCGGACTGGCGAACCATGCGGAGGGGCGGCGACCAGGACGGAGGAGCCGACCCTCGGGAATTGGTGATACCCCTCGGGGGGACGACCGTCAAACCTCCCGGGCCAACGCGGCTTGATCGGGGGTCACTCGACGATGTCGAGGGTCGGCTTCCGCCTGCGGAGTTCGGCGATCGCATCGGCCGACAGGCCGGCGAAGCTCACGACCACCTTCCTCAGCGACGGCATCGCCACGATCGAGCCGACCGCGGCGTCGGTGAGCTTCGTGCCCGCGAGGTTGAGCGACGCGAGGGCGGGATGCCCTGCGAGTCGCGCGAGCCCGGCGTCGGTGACGGCCGTGTTTTCGAGGTTGAGCTCCACGAGCGAACGGATCTTCGCGACCGACTCCATTCCCGCGTCGGTCACCTTCGTGTTCCACAGGTCGAGCTGCTTGAGTGCCGGAAGACCCGCCAGAAAACCGACTCCAGCGTCGCCCACCCCCGTCTCGGCCAGGTCGAGCAGGATCAGTGCGGCCAGCCCCGCCACGTGCTCGAGGCCCGGGCCGTCGACGAGCGTGCCGCGGAGTTCGAGTCGCTTGAGCTTCCGCATGCCCGCAAGCGGTGCGAGGCCGGCATCGCCGACGAACGTCCGCATCAGGTTCACCTCGTCGATGTCGGCCTTCCCCGCGAAGGCCGCGAGCCCCGCGTCGGTGATCTGCCCATCCTCGGCGGCGAACCCGCGGAGCTTCGGCAGCCCGGCGACACCCGTGAGACCGGCGTCGGTCACGCCCGGGCACCGCAGCTTCACCCGCTCGAGGCTCTCGAGCTTCGCGACGTGCGCGAGCCCGGCGTCGGAGATGAGCGAGCAGCCACGCAGGTCGAGCACCCGCAGCTTCCGGAGCCCCGCGAGCTGCTCGAGGCCGGCATCGGTGAAGTTGTTGTAGAGCAGGATCAGCTGTTCGAGCGAGGCGATGCGGCCGATCGACTCGAGCGCACGGTCCGACAGGTTCGACGAGCGGCGGAGGTTCAGGACCCGCAGCCTGGGCAGCCGCGAGACCGCTTCGGCCCCGGCGTCGGTGATGCCCGTGTTTTCGAGCACCAGCTGCTCGAGGCCGGCGACCTTCGAGATCGCCTCGACGCCCTTGTCCGAAACGTCGGCCCCCCACAGCTCGATCGACACGAGCCGAGGAAGCGAGGCGAACCGTCCGACGTCGGCGTCGGTGGTGGGACGGTTGGCCAGGTTGATGCCGGTAACGTGCCCATCGTCGTCCACGACGACGCTGCCGCCGAGCGAGGCCACGGCCTTCGCGGCCGCCCGCTCCGCGTCGATGACGTCCCGACCCATGATGACCGAACAGGGAGCCGCGGCGAGAAGCAGCACGGCGAAGTGCAGGACACCTTGCCGGCGCATCGGTCGCGGGAGCAACCCCCCGCCCCGGCATATCGTGAGAAGTGACATGGGCTTCAGACCCTCCAGCCGTCGCGGTAGGCCGGGCGGATCACCGACTCGACCTCCGGGGCGTTGGTGGCGACCAGCTTCGCCGGATCCCATTCGATCTTCTTGCCGGCGGTCTCCGCGGAGTCGGCTGCCCACACAGCGAGGTTGCCAAGCAGGATCGTTTCGGTGAGCGGCCCGGCGTAGTCGGGGAAATTCGACATCGCCTGCGGGCCCCCCTTGATCGCGGCGACCCATTCCTGGAAGTGGCCGGGCGACTGGGTGAAGGAAGGATCCGCGGGCTTGGCCCCGCTCTTGAGCTTGAAGCCCGACCCGCCGTAATCGCCGGGCGCGTAGAGCACGTCCTTCTCGCCGATCACGAGCGCGCCGCTCGCGGCGGTCTTGAACGGCTTCTCGACCTCCTTGGCGTCGGCCCCTTCCCCTTCCTTCGCGATCTCCCCCTTGAAGCCTTCGAAGAGCGACGCGTCGGGCAGCTTCCCGCCGTCGTACCACTTCACGGCGACGGCCGGCCGGCCTCCGAGTTCCGGGAAGGCGAACTCGATGATCGACCACTTCGGGAAGGTCTCACGGTTGTGGCCGCTCGTCGTCGCCTGGACGCTCTTCGGATCGCGGAGGTTGAGGGCCATGAACGGCATGTTGAAGGTGTGGCAGGCCATGTCGCCGAGCGCCCCGGTGCCGAAATCCCAGAAGCCCCGCCAGGCGAACGGGTGGTAGCCGTTAGCGTAGGGCCGCATCGGCGCGGGGCCGATCCAGGCATCCCAGTCGAGGTGGGCCGGGACGGCCGCTTCGGCAGGACGGTTGCCCCCCTGGGCCCAGACCGGCCGGTTCGTCCAGACGTGCACCTCCCGCACCGGTCCCAGGGCCCCCGACCGAATGATCGCCGCGGTCTTCCGCAGCGACGGCGACGCCGTGCCCTGGTTGCCCATCTGCGTCGCGACCTTGTTATCCCGGGCGAGCGTTCCCAGGATCCTCGCCTCGGCGATCGATTTCGTGAGCGGCTTCTGGCAGAAGCAGTGCTTGCCCATGCCCATCGCGCGGGCGGCGGCCGTGATGTGGGTGTGGTCGGTAGTGCTGATGGTGACGGCGTCGAACTCCTTGCCCATCTCGTCGAGCAGTTTGCGGAAGTCGGTGTACTGCTTCGCCCCGTCAAAGGCCTTTTCGGCCCGCTTCAGCTGGTTGCGGTCGACGTCCGCGACGGCCACGACCTTGCCCGACCTCGCCGCGTCGGCCGCATCGCTCGCCCCCTTGCCGCCGATCCCGATGCACGCGAAGCGGATTTCCTCGTTGGCGCTCGTCGGCTTCCCGTCGGCCCTCGCTCGCGATGAACCGATGAAATATCCAGAGCCGAGCAGACCCGAGGAAACAGCTCCGGAAACACCGAGGAACTCGCGGCGGCCGAGGGAACCACGGGACGGGCTGCGGGACGGCATGGCGGGACTCCGGGGAGGGATGCGGGCGGGGCGGGAGAAATCGATTCGAGCCGTGGCGAAAACCGTTCACAGAGCTTAATACCGCAAGAATAACGCGTGCAACTCGCCGAGAATTGAGTTGGAGATGCCCCCAAGCTCTGTGTGCCGATGGACGCGCAGACGAGAGTCGGCTCCCTTGGTAAGAATCGACCTGTTCCGTCACCCCCCGAGGAGCCGAGACGATCTCCACATGGCCGCCGCCCTCCACAGCTACAGCCTGACCCACCTCAAGCAGCTCGAGGCCGAGAGCATCCAGATCATCCGGGAGGTGGCAGCCGAGTTTGAAAACCCGGTGATGCTCTATTCCATCGGGAAGGACTCGGCGGTGATGGTCCGCCTGGCCGAAAAGGCCTTCCATCCGGCCAAGCCCCCCTTCCCGCTGATGCACATCGACACGACCTGGAAGTTCCGGGAGATGTACCGTCTGCGCGACGAGTACGTCGCCAAGGATCTCGGCTTCAGGCTGCTCGTGCACGTCAACGAGGAGGGGCGGGCGGCGGGCATCAACCCGATCACTCACGGGAGCAAGGTCCACACCGACGTCATGAAGACGCAGGCCCTGCGGCAGGCGCTCGACAAGCACCGCTTCGACGCCGCCTTCGGCGGGGCGAGGCGGGACGAGGAGAAGAGCCGGGCCAAGGAGAGGGTGTTTTCGTTCCGGGACGAGTTTCACCGGTGGGATCCGAAGAACCAGCGGCCGGAGCTCTGGAACCTCTACAACACGAAGGTGAAGAAGGGTGAGAGCATCCGCGTCTTCCCGCTCTCCAACTGGACCGAGCTCGACGTCTGGCAATACATCCACCTCGAGAAGATCCCGATCGTGCCGCTCTACTTCGCGGCGGAGCGGCCGATCGTCCGGCGCGACGGCGTGATGATCATGGTGGACGACGACCGGCTGCCGCTGAAGGCGGGCGAGAAGCCGGAGATGCGGCGGGTGCGGTTCCGCACGCTCGGCTGCTATCCCTTGAGCGGGGCCGTCGATTCCACCGCCACGACGCTGCCCGAGATCATCCAGGAGATGCTCCTCACGACGTTCTCGGAGCGGCAGGGACGGCTCATCGACTCCGACGAGGCTGGCAGCATGGAAAAGAAGAAACGGGAGGGGTATTTCTGAGGCGACGTCCACGCCCGCGTTGCAGCGGACCGCTTCGCGGCCGCTGAACGCTGCTTGCGCGGGATGGGGGAGGTCGCTGCTGGAGGCATGCGCTAATCTGAAAGCCGGGGGAGCGGACGTGGAGGAGCCTCAGGCGTATCCTCGCCGAAGCGACGGAGCGTTCGCTCCCCCGGCTTTCAATGCGAGTGAATTCGGAAACCACGGAGATGAACGCGAAGACATGTCACACCAATCGGCGCTGATCGCCTCGAACATCGACGAATACCTCGCGCAGCACGAGCGGAAGGAGCTCCTGCGGTTCATCACCTGCGGGAGCGTGGACGACGGGAAGAGCACGCTCATCGGCCGGCTGTTCTACGAGTCGAAGATGATCTACGAGGATCAGCTCGCGGCGATCGCGAAGGACTCCTCGCGGTACGGCACCACCGGCGGGGAGGTCGATCTCGCGCTCTTCACCGACGGCCTCGAGGACGAGCGGCAGCAGGGGATCACGATCGACGTCGCCTACCGCTACTTCTCGACCGACCGTCGGAAGTTCATCATCGCCGACACCCCGGGCCACGAGCAGTACACGCGGAACATGGCGACCGGGGCCTCCACGGCCGACCTCGCGATCATCCTCGTCGACGCCCGGCACGGCGTGCTCACCCAGACGAAGCGACACAGCTTCATCGTGTCGCTGCTCGGCATCCGGCACATCGTCGTGGCCGTCAACAAGATGGACATCGTCGGCTACGACGAGAAGGTCTTCGATCGCATCAAGGCCGACTACGGCGACTTCGCGAGCCGGCTCGACCTGCCCGACGTCCACTTCATGCCGATCTCGGCGCTCAAGGGCGACAACGTCGTCACCCACAGCCCCAACATGCCCTGGTACTCGGGCTCGCCGCTCATGCCGCTTTTGGAGAACGTCTACATCGGCTCCGACCGCAACATGGAGGACTTCCGGTTCCCCGTGCAGTACGTCCTCCGGCCGAATCTCGACTTCCGCGGGTTCTCCGGGACGATCGCCTCCGGCATCATCCGCAAGGGGGACGAGGTCGTGTCGCTGCCGTCCCGAAAAAAGAGCCGCGTGAAGTCGATCGTGACCTTCGACGGGGAGCTCGAGGAGGCCTTCGCCCCGCAGTCGGTCACGCTCACGCTCGAGGACGAGATCGACTCCAGCCGCGGCGACATGCTCGTGCGGCCGGGCAACGCGCCGAAGGTCGACCACAAGTTCGAGGCGATGCTCGTCTGGATGACCGACGAGCCGCTCGTGCCCGGCCGGCAGTACCTCTTCAAGCAGACGACGAAGGTCGTGCCCGGCGCGGTGAGCACGATCCGCTACCGGGTCGACGTCAACACGCTCCATCGGCAGCCGGCCCCGTCGCTCGCCCTCAACGAGATCGGCCGCTGCGCGATCACGCTCTCCGCCCCGATCTGCTTCGACGCCTACCGACGCAACCGGGCCACCGGCGGCTTCATCATGATCGACCGGCTCACCAACGCCACGGTCGGGGCCGGCATGATCCTCGACCGCGAGCCAGAGGACGGCTCCGCCGATCACTGGGGCGACGCCTCGGAAGGGGGCCTGCAGGGGTCGGCGAGCGAGGTGACGGCCGACGAGCGGGAGGCCCGCTACGGCCAGAAGCCGGTCACGCTCCTCATCACGGGCCTCGCGGGCTCGGGCAAGACGACGATCGCCCGGGCGGTCGAGCGTCGGCTCTTCGACATGGGCCGCGCGGTCGTCGTGCTCGACGGGCAGAACATGCGGCTCGGCATCAGCCGGGATCTCGGTTTCTCGGCCGCCGAGCGGAGCGAGAATCTCCGGCGGTCGGTCGAGGTGGCGAGGATCTTCAACGACGCCGGCATCCTCTGCCTCGCGTCGTTCGTCGCCCCCGACGAGGCGGTGCGGCAGAAGGCCGCCGAACGGGTCGGCCGCGATCGGTTCCTCGTGGTCCATGCGGCGGCGCCGCTGGAGGTCTGCCGGGATCGCGACCGGGACGGCAACTACCGCCGGGCTGACGCGGGCGAGATCGCGAATTTTCCCGGCGTGTCGGCCCCCTACGAGCCGCCGACGAATCCCGACCTCGTGCTGCCGACGCACGAGTGGACGGTCGGCCGATGCGTCGAGGCGATCGTGGATCTCCTCGAGTCACGCGGCATGATCTGAGGGCGTTCGAAGGGCCCTTCTTCGGTCGCCGCCACCATTTCGTCACCCGGAGACGGGCTTCACCGCCAGCCCGGCCTTGCGGGCCGCGGCACACTGCTGCCGGTCGGCCGAAACGAACAGCTCGGCTCCCCACACGCTGGCCGCCGCCACGTGCATGGCATCGGCGGCGCGGACCGTGGACATTTCGAGAACTGCGACCGTGGCCGCGATGACGGCCGGCGTGAGATCGATGATCGTGGCATCGGCGACATCCTCGAGAAGATGCCGTTTGATCAGGCGGTAGTGCTCACGTTTCAGCCGGCGTTCACGGAGCCGCCGATTCATGGCGGAGAGGATCTCCGGAACACACGTCACGCACAGGCCCAACTCCGAGGCAGACAGACAGAGATGCTCGACCGCCTCGCTTCCCGGCTCAAACTGCACAGTCCCGTACAGTCCGAGGCAAGACGCCGGAAAATCGGTCGCCCATGCCGCATTCAGGTCGGCCCGATCTGAAGCCTTCCACCTGAACCTCCCGGCCGACAAGGTCCTGGCCGAACTGACCGCTCGCCTGAAGGAGAAGCGTCATGCTGAAACCGTCCTCGAATTGCGAAGCCTCGTCCGCGGCTACGCGAAGCCGGTGCTGACCGGCGCGGATCTCACCGAATGGAGATGATGAAGAGACGCCATTGATCTCTCTTATTATCGATATATGATTTTTAAGCTCGACTTTTGCAGTTTTTGAGGGCAGATTCGCGGGCTGCAACTGGCCTCTGAACAGCGGCGAGCCTCCTTCATAGTGCGTGGACTTAAACCC
>DHLZ01000043.1:5376-7045 GCA_002405515.1 Planctomycetaceae bacterium UBA4655 | reverse complement strand
GCCTCGGGCTCCCGTGACGGCGGGGTTGTGCAGCGCGGGCGCACCAGCACATGGATGCTGAACGCCCCGGGGGGGCGCGGTCGGGGGGGTAGGGAACGTTGAGGAGCATCAGGCGTATCCTCGCCGTAGCGACGATGCGTCTGCCCCCCGGGCGGCAATGCGGTGTCGTGCAGGCGGGCTCGTGACCGGGCATCCACTCGCGGGGCCTCGTCAACGCCCCTCTCGGCTTGCGGCTCGGGCTTCCGTGGCACTTCCAGTAAACGCCTGCAGGGAAACCTGCGGCTCGGGCTTCCGTGGGACCGTGGTGGCGCTCAGTCAGCCGAAAACCGCTGTCAACAACATCGTGCTCGGGGTAGTAACGCCTTAACTTCCCGCCATTCAAGTCGGCATCCGAGCGAGCGGGCCACAGCGATGGGCGAAGCGAGCGTCCGGCGATGGGCACGGGCAGCCCCGATCCAGCAAAGTTGAACCGCCCAAAAACCGATTGCTCGCACTGATGGCCGCTGCATCCGTATAATCAGGAGCACTGTTGGAGGCATTCCCATGACACGGTCGTCGGGTGTGTTTCGTGGACTTTTGTTCGCCGCCACGCTCTTCGCGGCGGCGTTCTCGGCCGACTCGGCGTCGGCGTGGGGTTGGCGGAGCGGTTACGCCGTCCGCTGGCGTCCGTTTTGCGGGCCCGGTTTTTCCTACTCGTATTCTTCCTACGCCTCCTCGGTCTGGTGGGGAGGCTGGTGCGGACCTCGGGTCTACGGCTACTCGTGCCATGCGCCGTACGCGTACGGCTGCCATCCCTCCAGCTACAGCCTCGGCTGCCACCCGGCGTGGAACGGATGGGGCTGGAATGGGTACGGCTGGAACGGATGGGCGTGCCTGCCGTCGGCATATGGCCCGGTCTACGGACCGGCGGGCGTGGTTCCATTTCTCGGGTTTGCTTCGGCGTCGCCGGCGGTCCCGGGCAACTCGGCGGTCCCGGGCAACGTCTTCGCGGCGAACCGACCTGATGTGAATCGGGTTCCGGCCATCGGTCGTGCCGGCGCCGGGAAGGTCGCCGCCGCTCCATTCCCGATTCCAGGATTCGCCCGTGGTCGCGACACGGCGATCGTCCGATCGAGCAACACCGCCGCCCGCATGCGGGCCGGCAAGCTCGTCGCAATCGGCGATCGTCACCTGCAGTCGGCCGTGAGTGATCGTGCGTCGCTCTCGAAGGCCCTCGACGCCTACAAGCGGGCAGCCACGATCGCAGCCGATCAGCCCGACACGTTCCTCCGCCAGGCGATCGTGCTCGTGGCGATGGAGAGGCAGGCAGCGGCCGACGCCGCGATCGCCCGCGCCGTCGCGATCGATGCGAGGCTCGGCGACGACCCTTCGGCGGCCCGCGAGGCGGCCCGGACGCTCCCGCCCGATCCCGTGTTCGGCGACCGCCCCGAGGGGGAGCAGACCGTTCTCGCCTCCCGCACCACGAGCCTGATCTCGAGAATCTTCCGAGACGGCGACATGGGCGTCGATGCCGGCTCGAACTGGATCGCGAAGCGTTGGACAGAACGTTTCGGCAGCGATGAGGCAAGCCGCCTCGCGGCGAAATGATCGTTCGCCTGGCGGCAACATGATCGGCCGCCTGACGGCGGTCTGCTCGGCCGCCTGACGACGGTCTGCTCGGCCGCCTGGC
>DHLZ01000043.1:277-5205 GCA_002405515.1 Planctomycetaceae bacterium UBA4655 | reverse complement strand
TCTGCTCGGCCGCCTGGCGACGGTGTTGTCACTCAGTTTGTCGGCTTGGTCCCACGGAAGCGGGAAGCGCGAGCTGAGAGGGGCGTTGACGTTGGGCCGCATGTCAACGGCACGTCCCTCGCAAACCGTTCCGCGGTCGGCCTTCGTGTTGACACTCCTCAACTCAATCTGCCACCCTGCCTCCCCTCTCGGCTTGCGCCTCGGGCTTCCGGGATTTTCCACACCCCACCCGCAGGGAAACTTGCGCCTCGGGCTTCCGGGATTTTCCACACCCCACCTGCAGGGAAACTCGCGACTCGGGCTTCCTGCCCGGGCCCGTGAGGCTATTCTTGCGGCATGAACCAGCCACCTCTCTGCCAGTGGATCGACCTTGCGACGCCCGATGGGCTGGCCCGTCTCGAGGCGCTCCGCCAGACGCTCGTCTCACAGGGGGAGATGGTGAGCCCTGCGGGACGGCAGCGGACGATCGACGTCTTCGGCGAGCCGCTCACGCCAAGGCAGGTCGTCGAGCGGATCTGCCGCGACGTCCACGAGCGGGGGATCGACGCCGTGCTCGACTACACGCGGCGGATCGACGGCGCGTCGCTCACCCGCGAGTCGCTCTTCGTGCCCGCCGACGCGCTCGCCGCGGCGCACCGCGGCATCGAACCCGGATTCCTCGCGGCGGTTCGCCGGATCAAGGAACGCGTGGAGCGGTTTCAAGAGGCGATCCTCGCCAAGGACGTGTCCGTGCCGCTCGCCGGCGGCGGCCGACTGCGGCAGCGGTATCTGCCGCTCGATCGGGTCGGCGTGTGCGTGCCGGGCGGCGCGGCCGCCTACCCGTCGACGCTGCTCATGACCGTCGTGCCGGCGAACGTGGCCGGCGTGGGCGAGATCGTCGTCGTCGCGCCTCCGACGAAATTCGGATCCGAGAATCCCCACGTCTTGGCCACCTGCCACGAACTCGGCGTGAAGACCGTCCTGCGGGCAGGCGGCGCCCAGGCCGTCGCCGCGATGGCCTACGGGATCGAGGGGCTGCCGCGGGTCGACATGGTCGTGGGCCCGGGCAACCTCTTCGTGGCGATCGCCAAGGAGCACGTCTACGGCGACGTCGCCATCGATTCGATCGCGGGACCGAGCGAGATCGTGATCGTGGCCGACGAGAGTGCGAACCCGGACTTCATCGCCGCCGACATGCTCGCGCAGGCCGAGCACTCCCCCGGCTCGGCGATCCTGCTCACGGCCTCGTCGAAGCTCGCCGAGCGGGTCGCCGCGGCGGTCGAGACCCGCGTCGCCATCCTCGAGCGGAGCGACCTCACGCGGCAGAGCCTCGAGCGGTTCGGGGCGATCGTCGTGACGCGAAGCGACGATGAGTCGGCGAGGCTCGCCGACGAGCTCGCGGCCGAGCACCTCTCGATCGACACGCGAAATCCCGAGGCGACGCTCGCGACGATCCGCCATGCGGGGGCGGCCTTCCTCGGGCCCTACAGCCCCGTGGCGGCTGGCGACTACGCCGCCGGCCCGTCGCACGTGCTCCCCACCGGCGGCACGGCCCGGTTCGCGGCCGGCCTCAACGCCAACCACTTCCTCCGCGGCGGCAGCGTGATCGAGCTGGCAAGGGCCGACCTCAACGAGCTCGCCGACGACATCCGCACCCTCGCCGACACCGAGGGCCTCACGGCCCACCGCCGCAGCGTCGAGGCCCGGCTCCCGCCTGCCAGGAACGCCTGATCACCAGACAATCTCGTCCGGTTCGGCGAGTATCTCGGCGAGCAGGGCATGAAGGCCGAGCACGGCCGCGAGGCGGTCGAGTTCCTCTCGCTCGACGATCGGCATGTGCCGCACGATCTGCCGGAGGTCGCGTCGGCTCTTGTGGCTCCCCTTCGATGCCCAGGCAAGCTTCGACGCCGCCGCGTCGGGCCGCGACACGACCGGAACCAGCATGCCCTCGAACACCTCGAGCCGCGTCGAGCGGCCCAGTTCCCCTGGAATCATCTCCCTCGGGTAGAGGTCTATCTTGAGCGCTTCCGCCATATCGAAGAGCTGAAACATTTCCCGGTCCGCGACGGCCCGTCGAACCTCAGCCTCGTCGAACATGAAGCCGGCCCGAGTGGCGGCGGCCATGAAGACATCGAGGGTGCGGGAGAGCGCCGCGTTTTCCACCACGATGTCGATGTCCTGCGTCATCCGCGGCTCGCCGTAGGCGACGCTCGTGATCCCGCCCGTGAGGTGATATCGCACCGCGCATGCGGCCAGGATTCCGATCAGCCGCGACAGCGTGTCACGGAAGATTTCAGCCGGAAACATGTTCGAGCATCCGCTGAATCAGCTTTCGCGACGCGGGCTCGGAGCCGTAGAGCCGCATCGCAGTCTCCCACTTCAGCCTCTCCGCGGGGAGCGGACCGCACCGGGCGACGATTTCGCGGCCGACGAGGCCCCGGGCCCAGGCGAACATCGCGCACGCCCGGGCCACCCGCTCATGCACGGGCATGGCGTCCTGGACATGCTGGAATCGCGCCGCGGCGTCGTTTCCCGAAGTTTTCATGCCGGCATCGTAAGCAACCCGGCGGGGATGGGGAAACACCGGGCCCGCCGCAGTCGGGTTCAAACGGCTGTGACGGTCATGCGGGCCCGAACGGGCGATTCCGCTCCAGAAGGTAGACTTCCGGCATGCCCACGACCCGCCAAGCCCGATCCGCCGCCGCCCTCGTCCGCCCCGACATCGCCGCGATGCAGGGCTACGTGCCCGGGGAGCAGCCGCAGGGGGGCAAGTGGATCAAGCTCAACACGAACGAGAACCCCTACGCGCCGTCGTCGGCGGTGGCGAGGGCGGTGGCGGCCACGGCCGCCGGCCGCACGCTCGCGAAGTACCCCGACCCGCTCGCCACGGTGTTTCGCGTTCGGGCGGGCGAGGTGCTCGGTGTGAACCCCGACTGGATCCTCTGCGGCAACGGCAGCGACGACCTGCTCACGATCCTCGTCCGCACGTTCGTGGCCGCAGGGGAGTGCCTCCGCGTGCCGACGCCGAGCTACATCCTCTACCGCACGCTCGCGGAGCTCCAGGGAGCTGTCTGCGAGGAGATCCCGTTCGAGCAAGACTGGTCGCTCGGTGATGCGTTCGCCGTGGAGACCGGCCCGGACGGCCGGCCGCCGAAGCTCGCGATCATCGCCAATCCCAACAGCCCCTCAGGCACGCTCGTGCCGCCGGAGAGGGTCGGCGAACTCGCCGAGCGGCTGCCCTGTGCCGTCGTCGTGGACGAGGCCTACGGCGACTTTTCCGACACCAACTGCCTCGACCTCGTGCGGCAGTGCGAGCGGGTGATCGTGACGCGGTCGTTCAGCAAGTCGTACGCGCTCGCCGGCCTGCGGTTCGGCTTTGCCGTGGCGAGGCCTGAGATCATCGCCGAACTCCAGAAGATGAAGGATTCCTACAACTGCGACGCCCTCTCGATCGCGGCCGCGACCGCGGCGATCGACGACCAGGCCTGGCTTGCCGACAATCGCGCGAAGATCGTCGCCACCCGCCGCCGGCTCACCGACGGCATGCGGTCGCTCGGCTTCGACGCCGTCGAAAGCCAGGCCAACTTCGTCTGGTGCACCCACCCCTCCCGGCCCCACAAGCCGATCTACGAGGCCCTCAAGGCCCGAGGGATCCTCATCCGATTCATGCAGTACGCGGGCTGGGGCGACGGCCTGCGGATCACGGTCGGCACCGACGACGAGATCGATGCCTTCCTCGACGCGATCAAAACCGTCTGACATGAAGTCCATCCGAAAGGCCCCCATGCCCCGCACCGCCACGATCGAACGCAACACCGCCGAGACGAAGATCCTCCTCACCGTCGACCTCGACGGCTCCGGGAACGCCTCGGTCGTGACCGGCCTCGGCTTCTTCGACCACATGCTCACGCTTCTGGCCGGCCACTCGCTCTTCGACCTCACGATCCGTTGCGATGGCGACCTGCACGTTGACGGCCACCACACGGTGGAGGACGTCGGCCGCGGCCTTGGCACGGCGATCAAGGACTGCCTCGGCGACCGTCGCGGCATCCGCCGCTACGGCCACGCGATCATTCCAATGGACGAGTCGCTCGCAACCGTCGCCGTCGATCTCGGCGGCCGGTCGGCCTGCATCTTCGCCGTCGATTTTCCGGTGCCCACGATCGGCACGTTCGACGCCCAGCTCGTCGAGGTGTTCTGGGAGAGCGTGGCCGCCACGCTCGGCGCCAACTTCCACGCGGTGCTCCACCACGGCAAGAACGGCCACCACATCGCCGAAGCCGTCTTCAAGGCGGCCGCCCGCGCCCTCCGCATGGCGGTCGAGCCCGACCCGCGACAGCCCGGCATCCCGAGCACGAAGGGAACGCTCACGTCGTCCTGAATCCCGCGATGCGACGACCCCGGCGGAATCCCACCGCTGAATCCTGAACAGCGGGGCGATCGTCTGCCTCGGGGCGGGAAACGCTCTCGCGGCATTTTTCTGCCCTTTTGAACCGTTGGGGCCGTCGCAATCGACCGCTACCCTTACGAGCGTCGAGCGTCGGGGGCACCACTTGTAAGGGGAAACCATGGCAGCGAGACGACGCACGAATCGTGTTCGATCGATCGCCGCGGGCGTTCGGGGGGTTGGCTGTGAACACCTCGAAGATCGCCGGATGCTGGCCGCCTACGTGGACGGGTAAATACTCGTTCCATTCGCGGATGGCGCGACGGCGTCGGCCCGGGATGCCGCCAGCGGGCTGGTGCAAGGGCGGCAGATCGAGGCCATCCACACCCCCGCGATGGTGCAACAGGCGACGGGCGTGTTGGAACGAGCCGCCATCGGCAGGGGGCTGAGCGTCGAGCAGGCCATCGCGGCGATCTCGAGGCGGCCGGACTCGCTGTTCGCCGAACCTACTACCGGGAGCATCGAGTAGCTGACATTACTCTCCGGGCAACTCGGCCTGATG
>DHLZ01000043.1:0-147 GCA_002405515.1 Planctomycetaceae bacterium UBA4655 | reverse complement strand
TTACTCTCCGGGCAACTCGGCCTGATGACTTTCACGGAAGCCCGAGGCGCGAGTTTCCCTGCAGGCCAACAGGTACCCGATACGGAAGCCCGAGGCGCAAGCCGAGAGGGAAGTTGACGATGTGCAGAAAGGCGGCGGCGAGGCACT
>DHLZ01000023.1:31954-33454 GCA_002405515.1 Planctomycetaceae bacterium UBA4655 | reverse complement strand
GAAGGCGATCGCGAATGTCCGGCAGCACTACGCGCCGCAAGGTGGCAACCCGAAGATGCCCGAAGCCGAACTGAAAAAACTTCCCGGTCAGTTCACCTATTCGAAGGGGGGCGGAAAGGCCACGGTAGCCATGGCGGCAGCGGGCGTCGTCTGCCTGCAGGAGTTCGGCCAGTACGACGACTGGCGGATCGCCAAGAGCATGGAGCGGGTCAACGCCGAGATCGCCAAGGTCAAGCCGCAGCAGGCCCACAACGGCAAGATGCCCTTCGACGCCTACACGCTCAACTACGTCGGCCAGTCGCTCTACCAGGTGGGCGGCCCCGGCTGGAAGCGGCACTACCCCGCGCTCCGCGACGCGGTCGTCGGCGCGCAGGTGATCGATCCCAAGAACCCGGCCAATGACGGCAAGTGGGCGGCCGGCAGCCATGTGGTGGGCAAGCCGGGCGACCTCTACGGCACCGCCGTCGCCGTCTTCGTGCTGTCGATTCCCAACCGCTATCTGCCGATCCTTCAGAAGGGGAGCACTGACCCGGGGAGCACTGACCCGGGGAGCACCGCCGAGAAGACCGGAGGGCCGCGGCCATGATCGCGTTTCCTCCCGGGGCCCTGCCGCTCGCCATCGCCGGCGTGGCCGCGGCCGCCGCGCCGATCATCATCCATCTCTTCAACAGGTCGCGGTTTCGCGAGATCGACTGGGGGGCGATGGATTTCCTGCTGGAGGCGGTGAGGCGGAGCCGCTCGCTCCTGCGGTTTCGCGACCTCTTGCTGCTCGTGCTGCGGACGGCCGCCGTGGTTCTCTTCGGCCTCGCGGTGGCGCGGCCGTTCCTGCGGCTCGGCGCGGCCGCGACCGCCGGCCGCGGCCCGCTCCACGCGATCCTCGTCGTCGACAACAGCCTGAGCATGGGCCGCGAGCGGCTCGGCGGCCGCACCCTCCTCGACGATGCGAAGGACCGCGCCAAGGACGCCCTCGAGCGGCTTCCCCCCGGCAGCCGGGCGACCGTCATCCCGCTCTGCGGGCCGGCCGGCAGCTACAGCCTCGACCCGCTCCGCACGCAGGAAGACGCCGTCGCGGCGATCGACGCGATCCGCGTGATCGACCGGGCCGGCACCGTCGCGCAGGCGGTCGATCTCGCGACGCAGGCCGCCGAGCGGGTGGCCGACCTCGCCGACAAGCGGATCGTGTTCATCGGCGACCAGCAGGTTGCCGCGTGGCCGGCGGATCCGAAGTCGCTCCTCGCCGGAAGCGCAGGCCCCGGAGGCGGGCTGCCGCTCGACATGCAGGCTGTCGCCGTCGCGGTGCCCGAGCCCGACAACACCTGGGTCGAGTCGTTCGCGGTGGCCGATGGCGTGGCCGACGTCGATCTCCCCGCCACGCTCACGGCCGTGGTCCGCCACGAGGGCCGCGAGCCGCGGCGGCACGTGCAGGTGTCGCTCGTGATCGACGACGCCGAAGTGGCGACGGAGACGATCGACCTTGAACCGGGCCAGGCCCGCGAGGTG
>DHLZ01000023.1:28904-31732 GCA_002405515.1 Planctomycetaceae bacterium UBA4655 | reverse complement strand
CCGCCGCTGCATCGTCGTGCCCGTGGTGTCGTCGCTGCCGGTCGTGTTCGTCGATCAGTACGGGGCCGGCGACGAGGATCCGCGCCGGGGCCGCCTGGGCGAGACGCTCAGCGTGCGGCGGCTCATGGCTCCGCTGACGACCCGCGACGCGACGCAGAAACATCTCGTGCGGGTGCGGCACGTCTCCGGCGAAAAGCTCGACGAGGAGACGCTTCAAGGCGTGGGCTTGGCGGTTGTTGCAGGCGTCCGCAGTCCCGGGGCGATGGTGCCGTTGCTGCGGTCGTTCGTCGACCGCGGCGGGCAGCTCGTCATCGCGGCCGGCGGCGACTTCGATCCCGCCGCGTGGACCACCGCCGCCTGGCTCGACGGTGACGGCATCCTCCCCGCGCCGCTCGGCGGCACGTCGGGCCGTCTTCCCGACGAGACCGGCCGGCTCGAGCCGAGGCGGCTGTCGTGGAACAGCATGCGGGACGAGCCGCTCTTTCGCGTGCCCGACGTGCCGGGAGAGGAGCTCGCCGATCTCTACGGTGGTCCGCTGTTTTTCAAGACGGTCGTCACCGACATGGCCGCGGCCGGGAACCGTGCCGCTGGAAGAGACGGGGCCGCGGCCGGAGCCGACGCGGTCGACGATCCCGCTTCCCGGCCGCGGGTGCTCGCCGCGTTCGACGACGGCACGCCGTTTCTCGTCACCCGCCGCATCGGCAAGGGGAGCGTCGCGTGGCTGGCCAGCGGACTCACCGGCTCGTGGAACACGCTCGCCAAGACCAACGCGATGCTCCTCTGCGACCGGCTGCTTCGGGGCATGCTCGCCGAAACGCTGCCGGCCCACACGATCCCCACGGCCGACCGCTTCACGCTCCCCATCGCTGCGGGCGACCGCCGCGCCACGCTCACGCTCATGCGGCCCGACGAAAACGGCTCTCCCAAGGGCCTCGTCGAATCGCTCACCGTCGAGGCCGTCGGTGGCGACGCCTACGCCGCCATGCTTCGCGACCTCTCCGGCCGCGGCATCTACATGGTGACCGCGACGAAGGTCAACGAGGTGGCGACCCGTGACGACCCCGCCGCGGTGCGGGCTGAGGAACCCGGCTCCGCCGCCGCAGCGGGCCGAAGACCGGCCGAGGAACTGCTCTGGCGGCGGCCGCTGGCGGTGAATGGCCAGGCCCGCGAGTCGGAGCCCGCGGTCTTCGACGCCGAATCATTCGCGGCCCGGCATGCGGGCATCGACGGCCTGCGGTGGACCGGGCCGGGCGACGCGATCGAGTTCACCGGTGCCCGGGTCGTCGGCCACGACGCCTGGTGGTGGATGCTCGCGGCCTGCGGCCTGTGCCTTGTCGGGGAGTCGTTCCTGCTCGCCAGGCCGCGGGAGGACCGGCAATGACCGCTCCCTTTTCCGGCACCCTCGCCCGATGGCTGGGCGGCCTGTTCGGCGTCGAGAGCCTGGAGCGGGTCGATGCGTGGAAGGTGTCGCTGGCGGCGCCGTGGGCGATCCGGTTTCCGATTCTGGTGGCGGTGCTCGTCGCGGTCGCGGCGGCGGCGGGCGCGTGGTTCTATCTCCGCTGGCAGCCGGCCATGCATCGCCGGACGCGGTCCTTGCTCGCGGTCGTGCGGGCGGCTGCGGGGGCCGTGCTCGTGCTCTTGCTCGCGGATCCGGTGCTCCAGCTCTCGGTGCGCAATTCGCCGCGGCCGCTGCTCTGGCTGCTCTTCGACGGCAGCGAGAGCATGGCGATCGAGGATCAGGCCGATGGAAAAAAGACGTCGCGCAGAGACCTCGTCGCGGAGTGGTTGAAGCAGACGACCGACAACGTGGTCGATGCGTTGGGGGAGAAGTTTCGGCTGCGGGCGTTCTCCATCGACGCCGCCGACGGCGTGCGGCCGATCGAAGCGGCGGACGACGACGCCCCCGACGCGATCGACGGCGAGAAGCTCGCGCAAGGCCTGTCGACGGCCGGGCAGGTGACGGCGATCGGACGGGCGCTCGAGGATCTCTCGCTGCGACACTCGGCCGCGAACCTGCAGGGGGTCGTGCTCGTGAGCGACTTCGACCAGAACGCGGGCCCGCCCGCGACGGCGGCGGCCCGGAGGCTCGGCGTGCCGTTCTACTGCGTGGGTGTCGGCCCCACGCTCGCGGCCAACGTGGCGATCGACGTGCAGCCCCCGCCGGTGATGAAGCAGGACGAACGGTCGGCCGTGGCGGTGACGCTCCGGCAGACGGGGCTCGACGATGCCGTCGCGGTCGTCACGGTCTCCATTCGGCCGCTCACCATTCCCCCCGGCAACGGCCCCACCGCGTCGCAGGCCGCACCGATCGTGGTCGGCACGCGGTCGGTGCCGCTCACGGCGGGCACGGTGGCGGTCGAGTTTCCGTTCACCCCCACGGTGATCGGTCGCACCGAGGTGGTCGCCACGGTCGAGCGGATCGAGGGGGAGCAGATCGATGCCGACAACAAGGCGACCCGCGAGACGCTCGTGCGTGACGATTTCCTCCGGCTCGAGTACGTCGAATACGAGCCGACGTGGGAGTGGCGGTTCGTGAAGGAGGTGTTCCAGCGCGACCCGCTCGTGGGGGAGCCCGGCTTCCGCACGTTCCTCCGCTCGGCCGACCCGCAGGTGCGGGCGTCGAACGAGCTCTTTCTCGCGGCGCCGGCCGCCTCGCGGGCCGAGTTTTTCGCCACCGACGTCCTCTTTCTCGGCGACATGCCGGCCGGCGGCCTGTCGAGCCGGTTCTGCGAGATGACGAAGGAGTTCGTCGAGGAGTTCGGCGGCGGGCTGGTCGTGATCGCCGGGCCCCGGTTCGGGCCGGCGGAACTCGCCCAGACCCCGATCGG
>DHLZ01000023.1:6181-28608 GCA_002405515.1 Planctomycetaceae bacterium UBA4655 | reverse complement strand
CCGCAGGCCACGGTGCTGGCCGTGCACCCGAGCGAGAAATGCACCGACGGCAAGACGCCGCAGCCGATCATCGCGATCCGCCGCTATGGCCGGGGCGAGGTGGTCTACGTCGGCACGAACGAGACCTGGCGGCTGCGGCGCAAGTACGGCGAGCGGTACTACCGGCAGTTCTGGGGACAGCTCATGCACCGGCTCGGCCTCAGCCACGCCCTCGGCAGCCAGAAGCGGTTCGTCGTCCGGACCGACGCGGAGACCTACCGCACCGACGACACCGTGCTCCTCACCGTCGAGGCATTCGATGCCGACTTCCAGCCGCTCGCCGCCGCCAAGCTCCCCGAACGCACGCTCACCGCGCGGCTCGTGCGGCCCGACAAGCCCGTCACCGACGAGCCCGAGAAGCTCACGATCGCGGAGGTGCGGCCCGGACTCTTCGAGGCGCGGGTGCCGGCGCTCGTGGCGGGCGAGCATCGGATCGTCGTCGATGATCCGATCACCCGTGAACCGTCGCAGGTGGCCTACACCGTGACGAGCGTGTCGGTGGAGCAGCGTTCCGCGAGCCGCAACGTGGCCCTGCAGGAGGCGATCGCCGCCGCCAGCGGGGGCAAGACCTACGACCTCGCCTCGGCCGCGAAACTCGCGACGGACGTCGATCCCGTGGCCCGGCCCGAGCATGCCGTGAAGGTGTTTCCGCTCGGCATGACCTGGGCCTGCCTGCTCGTGGGCCTGGGGCTGTTGATCGGCGAATGGATCATCCGCAAGAGGGTGAGCCTGCCATGAGCGAACTCGTGATACACGATGCGGCGACGAACGCGGCCGGGCCGACCGGCGGCGACCGGCTCGCGGCGCTGCGGGCGCGAATCGCACAGGTCGGCCGGCGTCGCCGGGGCGTGCGGCGGCTCTCCGCCGCGTCGCGGATCGTGCTGGCGATCCTACTCGCCGCGGGGGCGTTGTTCCTCATCGACTGGATGTTCGCCCCCGGCCGTTTCGCCAGGCTGATCATGCTCCTCGTGGCGGCTGCGGCGGTCGCCCGCGTCTTCTGGTGGCGGGTGCGGCCCGGCCTCGCGGCCCGCGAGACGGAGGCCGAGATCGCCCTCTTGATCGAGAAGCAGCACGGGATCGACAGCGACCTCGTGGCGGCGCTCGAGTTTGCAAACGGCACCACGGCGCCGGGCTCCGCCGATCTCCGCGGGGCCGTGGTCGACTACGTCGCCGAGTTCGGCCGCACGTGGCAGATGCCGCGGGAGGCGATCGACCCGAAATTGCGGCGGCGTCTCGGGTGGCTCGCCGTCGCGGTGGCGATCAGCGTCGCGGCGGTCGTCGTACGGCCCGACTTCGCGGCTGCGTTCGTCGATCGGATGCTGCTCGGCCGGGCCCACTACCCCACCCGGACGCGGATCGAGTCGCTCACGGTCGGCGGCACGGGCGTCGACACGGCCCCGTGGGCGGCGGCAAGCGTGGCCTGCCCGCTCGGGCGGCCGATCGGATTCGAAGTCGGCATCGCCGGTGAAACGCCGCGGCTCGCCCGGCTCAGGGTCGCGTCGGTGGCGACGGGAGGCACGACCGAGATCGAACTCGTGCCCGACACCGCGGACCGCCCGACAGCCTACGCTGCGCGGCTGCCGCGGCTGGCCGAGTCGGTGGATGTGCAGGTGTTTGCGGGCGATGCCTGGACGGAGCCGGTGCGGGTGCGGGCGATCGCGCCGCCGCTCGTGGATGTCGCGCTGTCCAGCAAGATGCCGGCCTATGCGGGGGGGCGGATGGAACGGGCCACGCAGGGCGCCCGACAGGTGACCGTGCTCGAAGGATCGCGGGTCGATCTCGCGGTCCGCTGCACGAACAAGAGCCTCGCCTCCGCCACGCTCGTCATCGACGGCACCGAGCATCCGCTCGCGCCGCGGACCGGGGACGGCGACGGCGGTGCGCGGGAGCGTGCCACCGAGTGGACGATTTCGGGAGATCGCTCGCCGCTGTCGCGGCTCGACCGCACGGTGACGTACGAGATTCGGGTGGTGGATGAAGACGGCCTGGCCGCCGACACGCCGGTCGTCGGCTCGATCCGCGTCAAGCCCGACGCTCCGCCGCGGGTGACGGCCGACGTGCCGACGCGGCTCGTGCTCCCCACCGCGTCCCCGCGGGTGGCCTGGCGGGTGGCCGACGATCATGCCATCGCGCGGCTGGAGATCCTGGTGGAGCCGGTCTCGGCAGGGGCCGCGGCGGAACCTGGCGACAGCTCGACGGCGGTGCCGGCCCGCGCCGCGACGATCCCGGTCTCGCTCGCGACGAGTGGCAACGCCGACTGGGTGGGGGGCGACCGGCTGCCGCTCGAGGGGGTGGCGACGGTGAAGCTCGCCGGGCTCGGGCTCCAACCGGGCGATCAGGTGCGGTTGGTCGTTCGTGCGGTCGACTACCGCGGTGATGCGGCCGGCCAGAAAGCCGAAAGCGAGCCGATCCTGCTCGACGTGACCGACGAGCGCGGGATCCTCGCGGAGCTTCTGAAAGCGGATGAACGCTCACTCGAGCAGCTCGACGCGATCATCGACCGTGAACTCACGGTGGGAGGTGCACGATGACCCGGACTCGTTTTCAGAACATGATCGCCGGGATGCTGCCGTGGCTGCTCGCGGCGGTGTGCGTCGCGAGGCCGGCGGCGGCGGACGACGTGGCGGCGGCCTTCGCGGGCCTGACGGCCCAGGAGCGAGCCCGGTCGCTGGCGGTGGAGCTCGTGCGCGGCGTGATCGACGGGCAGCTGCGGCAGCTCGAGGAGAACGGCCTCGCCGACCGGCCGATCCATGCCGACATTCGCGGGCTTCGCGGTGCCATCGAATCGCTCATGCAGAAGGAGATGCAGGAGGTGATCGACCTGCTCGGCCGCGCCGACGCCGCCACGGCCGCCGATCGTCGTGAGATCATCGGCGCGGCCCGCACCCGAGCCCGCGCGATCGTCACGCGGCTCGCAGCGGAGCGGCAGCAGGTCGTGCGGCGGCTCAAGGAGGCGACGCTTGCGGCCGAGGCCCGCGCCGTGCTCGAGCGGCAGTCTCGGCTGCTGGCGACGACCGAATCACTCCCCACGCTTGCCGACGGCCGGCGGGAGCAGGCGATCCTCGCGGCGATCGACGAGGAGCGGAACGTGAAGACGCTGCTCGCGACCCTGCAGGCTTCGCTTGCCGACGTGAGCACCTGGGGGGGCGAGACGGGGTCGATGGCCCTGGCCGGTCTGCGGCAACTCGAAAAGGAGAACGTCGCGGCGGCGGTGCTGGCGGCGGAAAACAGTCTGGTCGCGGCCGATCCGGCGGGGGCGGCCGCGGAGCAGCGCCGCGCGATCGCGGGGCTCGAGTCGGTGCTTTCGGCGGTGGAGGGCAATCAGGCCGGACAGCGTGTCGATCCTGCCGCCACCGGCAAGGATGCGGCGGCGCTCGCCGGCAAGGCCGCGGCCATGAGGATCGAGATGGCGAAGGTGCCGCTCACCGACGCGACCGTCGAGAGACTGCTGGCCGAGCAGTCCGCCCTGCAGGAATCCCTCGCCAAGCTCGTGGCACAAGCCCGCGGCGAGCCGGCCGTGACGGGGTTCGTCGCGCGGGCGAAGGAGGCGGCGATCGAGGTGGCGGCCGGCCTGCTCGAAGGGGATCAACAGCGGGCGCTGGCGAGCCAGGATGTCGTCATCGACAGTCTCGAGCAGCTGGCGAAGCGGCTGGAGGCGGGCAAGCCGGCTGCGGCGAGCGCGGAGGACTTCGCGCGGCAGGCAGCCGAACTGATGAACCTGCTCGACCGCGTGCAGGATGCTTCCAAGCAGCAGGCCGAGATCGGCCGGGCCGCGGCAGCCCGACCGCAGGCGGCTGTCGAGGCCGAGCGGCAGCTCGCCGCGCGGATGGCCAAACTCCTCGCCGAGCAGCGGGACGGTGCGTCTCCCGAACCAGGTAGCTTCGATGGCACGCGGGCCGGGCGGGGGCTGCCGGCCGCCGTGGAGCAGCGGCTCCAGATCGCGGCGGAGGCCGCGGCGAAGGCGGCCCAGGCGAAAACGCCCGGTGAGGCGCAGTCGGCGGTCCAGGTGGCGACCGAGGCCATGCAGACGGCCGCTCGCGAGATCGCGAATGCCCTGGCTGACGCGCGGCGGAAGTCGCTTGCGGCCAAGGCCGGGGAACTGTCACGGGCAGCCGAGGTGGCGGAGCGGGCAGCCGCTGCCGAGCAGAGCATCGCCGAGGCGGCGCGGCAGGCAGCCGAGCAACCGCCGGCACTGCAGGCAGCGCAGGAATCCGACGCCGCCGTCAAGCAGGCCGCCGATCTCGCCGCGCAGCAGGCGGAGGTGGCCGCCCTGACCGACACGATGAAGGACGCGGTGGACGGCCTCTCGCCGGAGGCTGCGAAGCTGATCGAGGCCGCACGGGCAGCGATGGAGGCCGCGAAAAAAGAGCTCGTCGCTCAGGCCGCCGGCGAGCAGGCTCCCGGCGACAAACCGCCGGCAGACAAGCCACCACTGGCGAAAAAAGCAGCGGCCTCGCCGGCCCCCGACGACAAGGCTCCCGAACAGGCCGCGGCGGAAGCCTCGGCGCGGGCGGCACAGTCGCTGGCGAAGGCGGCCGCGACGATGCGGGACGAGGCGAAGAAGACCGACATGCTCGCCAAGGCGGCTGCCGCGCCGGGGGGCAACGAGAAGCAGGCGGCCGAGTTGGCGGCCAAGGCGAAAGACCTCGCGCGGGCCGCGGAGATGACGGAGCGGGCCGCGGCCGCAGAGCGTGGCATCGAGGAGGCGACGAAGCAGGCGGCCGACCGCGCCGAGCAACTCACTGCCGCAGAGGCGAAGCCGCCCGCCCCGGCTGCCCGCGAGTCCCTCGAGGCAACCGCAGAGGAACTCGCGCGAAAGCAGGCCGAGGTGGCCGAGGCGGCCGCGCCGATCGAGGATGTCGCGGCGGCTCTCGCGCCAGAGGCGGCCAAGATGATCGAAGCAGCGCGAGCCGATATGAAGGCGGCCGAGGAGCTGCTCGCCTCCCGCGCCGACGGTGACGAAAAGACAGCCGGCACCAACAACGGTGAAAAAAAATCCGCGGAACAGACCGCGGCGAACCAGGCCAAGCAGCCGGGGGAGCAGGGGCCGAAGCAGCCTGGCGAACAGGTGGCCAATCAGCCTGGGGAGCAGGGGCCGAAGCAACCAGGGAAGCAGGCTGGCACGCAGGCGGCAGCATCCGCCGCAAAAGCTGCCGAACAGGCGAGCGAGTCGCTCGCGAAGGCGGCCGCGGCCATGCGCAAGGATGCCCAGAAGGCGGCGGAAGAACTTGCCCGTACGGCTGCCGAGCAGGCAGCGGCGGCCTCCCAGGCAAGGCAGGCCGCGGAACAGGCGGCCGCGGCGCAGTCGCCCACGAGCCCGCCCTCCGGACAGCAGGCCGGCCCGACAAGCCCGCAGCAGCCAGCGGGGCAGCCGCAGCCCGGGACCACCTCTCCGCAGAATCAGGCCGAATCGCTCGCTGCCCGAGAGTCGGCGGTTGCCCGCGACGAGTTGCTGGCGAATGAAATCGCCGCGGCGATCGCGGAGCAGTCATCGGCTCGAGAGGCGGTCGCCACGACCGCCGGGCAGCTGGAGCAGATGCCGGCCGGTGCCACACCGCAGCCGACTGCCAAGGACCGCGAGCAGACGGCTGCGGCGCTCGCCGAGGCGAAAGAGCGGTTTGCCAATGCGCAGCGGGCCGTCGGTGAACGGGTCGCAGCCATGCTCGACCAGTCGGAGGTCGGCAACCAGCCGCTGCGGGAGTCGCTCGCGGAAGCGTCGCCGCAGAATGACCTCGGCACGGGCTTCGTGCCGGAGTCTCCAGAAACGACCGCCGACATGATCGCCGGCGAATCGGCGAATGCCCCGGTCAATCAGGCCGCCGCCGCAACGCCAAACGCTCAGCAGTCGGCCTCCCAGCAGTCGAGCGCTCAGCAGGATCGCAGCAGCAGCGGCGGCCGCACCGGCGAGGCCCGCGACGACGGGCCGCTCAGCGAGATCGCCGGCGTCGACAGGAAGGGGGATGCCGGCAGCCGCGGGGGCGACGCCGATCTCGTCGACAAGTCGTTCGAGCGGGATGCCTGGTTCGCCAAACTGCCTCCCGAGGTCCGCAAGGCGATCCGCGCCGGCAGCCAACGCCGCGCGCCGCGCGGCTACGAGGAGAAGATGGATCGGTATTTCAAGAATCTCGAGTGAACGATGTCCCCAGGAACCACCCCGCAGGAGAACCTCCCCATGAGCGAGAAACCATCCGGCGATGACGTCGCCGCCGTGCAGAAGTGCGAACAGGCCTACAACAAAATCCGCGACGAGCTTGCGAAGACGATCGTCGGCCAGGAGGAGGTCGTCGAGCAGGCGCTCGTGGCGATGTTCGCCCGCGGCCACGCGCTGCTCGAAGGCGTTCCGGGGCTCGCGAAGACCCTCCTCGTCAGCTCGCTCGCGCAGGCGCTGCAGTTGACGTTCAAGCGGGTGCAGTTCACGCCCGATCTCATGCCCAGCGACGTGACGGGCACCGACGTGATTCAGGAGAATCTCGAGACGGGCGCGCGGCAATACACGTTCCTGCCCGGCCCGCTCTTCGCCAACATGGTGCTCGCCGACGAGATCAACCGCACGCCGCCGAAGACGCAGGCGGCGATGCTCGAGGCGATGCAGGAGCGGCAGGTGAGCGCCGGCGGCACGACGCACCAGCTGCCGCGGCCATTCTTCGTCCTGGCCACGCAGAACCCGCTCGAGCAGGAGGGCACCTACCCGCTCCCCGAGGCCCAGCTCGACCGGTTCCTGCTCCACATCAAGGTGGGCTATCCGTCGGCCCGCGACGAGTGGGAGATCGCCCGCCGCGTGACGAGCGGTCAGTCGGGCCGGATCGAGCCGGTGTTGGGCGTGAAGGAGATCCTCGCCGTCCAGGATCTCGTGACCCGGGTGCCGGTGAGCGACCAGGTGCTCGGCTACGCCTGGGCCCTCGTCAGGGCGACGCGGCCGGGCTCGGCCGAGGCTCCCGAGTTCGTGAACCGCTGGGTGGCCTGGGGCGCTGGGCCCCGGGGCGTGCTCACGCTCGTGACGGCCGCGAAAACGCGGGCCGTGCTCTACGGTCGGTATCACGCGACGGTGGGGGACGTGCAGGCGATGCTCAAGCCGGCGCTCCGGCACCGCCTGGCCCCCAACTACGCCGCCCAGTCGCAGAACATCGGCAGCGAGCAGCTCATCGACATGCTGCTGGAGGCCGTGTCGGCCGAGCGCGTCTACGAACGCCCGGCGGCGTGAGGAGGAGGCCATGCAACAGTCCGTGCTTTCGAAATACGTCGACCCGGAGACGCTCAACCGGCTCGCGGGCCGCGGCCTCGAGCCGCGGGGGCTGGTGGCCGGCACGCTCGCCGGCAACCACAAGTCGCCCTTCTCCGGCTTCGCGGTCGAGTTCGCCGCGCACCGGGAGTACGTGCCGGGCGACGATCCGAAGCACATCGACTGGCGGGTCTACTTCACCCGTGACAAGTACTTCATCAAGCAGTACGAGATGGAGACGAACCTCGTCTGCCACCTCGTGCTCGACACGAGCGCGTCGATGCGGTACGGCGAGGGCCCGCAGCAGAAGCTGCTCGCCGCGGCCCGGCTCGCGACGACGCTCGGCTACGCGGTCGTCCGGCAGGGCGACAAGGTGGCGCTCGCCACCTGCGACGAGTCGGTGATCGACTTCGTGCCGCCCGGCAACTCGATGGGGCAGATCGTGCGGATGACCGAGCGGCTCGACGCCCTGAAGCCGACGCGGAAGACCCGCCTGCCGGAGTGCCTGCTCGACCTCTGCGGCCGGTTCGGACGGCGGAGCATCGTGCTCGTGTTCAGCGACTTCTTCACCGACGTGGCCACGCTCGAGAAGGCCCTCGAGCGGCTGCGGTATTCCCGCCACGAGGTCGTGCTCTTCCAGGTGCTGCACCCCGACGAGCTCGAGTTCCGCTTCGAGGGCAACGTGAAGTTTCGCGGCCTCGAGATCGACGAGCAGCTGCTCACGCAGCCGGCCGAACTGCGGAAGCGGTATCTCGAGGCCCTTACGCGATTCAACGAGACGCTCGAGGACGCCTGCCTGCGGAACAAGGTGGAGCGGGTCGTGGTGGATACCGGCCGCAATCCGGCGGAGGTGCTCGTGGACTACCTCAACGCCCGCAGCCTGCGGGTCCGCGGCCGCTGACCGCGGCTGGGAACGTCCATCGGCCGCCGGGCCTGTCGGCCAGGCGAAGCCGCCCGACCTCGGGCGGCTCGATCCGCTGTCCTTCGGGGAGAGCCGGAGCCCGTGTGTCGTCGCCACACCCACGGGCAGCGCTGAGCGAAAACCCTGGTTTTTCAGGCCATTCGAGCCAACGGCGACGTCTGCTGCCAGAAACCGAGCGTAACCACTCGAGCGTGTCGGCCATCTATCCGTAGAGCCCTGACTTTGGACGGCAACAGCGAGCTGTGGTGGGCCGGTCGGCAGGTGGACCGCGGGCCGGACGATCACGCGGAATGTCCGGTGGTGAAGGGATGAAATCACTCATTTGGCTGTCGTTCTTCGCGATCGGTCTGTTCTACGGGACGACCGGCAACACCGTGCACCGCGCACCACTGGGGATCGGCGGCATCCGGAAACTCGACGCCCGACGGGCGCGGCGGCTGGTGGCGGAGTTCACGGGCGACGAACTCGTGCTTGACCGCCTCACCTCGCTGTCGGTCGATGCGGCGCGGGTGCTGGCGGAGTTCAAGGGACGTTCGTTGTCGCTCGACGGCCTCAAGAGCATTTCGCCCGAGGCGGCCCGGGCCCTGGCCGCCTTCGAGGGCAAGTCGCTGCACCTCAACGGCCTCTCCGTGATCTCCCCTGCCACCGCCCAGGCGTTGCGGTCTTTCAAGGGCGACGGCATATGGGCCTGCCGTGTGCTCCGCGGATGACGGGCCACACGTCGCCGCGAGAGGTTTGGTGGGACAACGGCACTTCGGCAAGCGTCGGCCGCGCGGAGAGGATCACGAGAAGCGACAGCCGGGACTGGTCGGACTGACCACGCTCGATGCCGGCGCCGCCCGCGGTCTGGTCGCCTGCAGGTGCCTGTGGATGCACCTCGGCGGCCTGGCCGGTGAAGCCTCGGCCACGAGCTGGAAGGCCATCCCTGTGCGGGATGCGGTGAGCAAGGCCGATGCGATCGTTCGCGGCAAGGTCGCGTCCGTCGAGCCGCTCGACGTCAACAGCAACGTCGTAGAGGTCAAGGTCGCCGCGGTGCTCAAGGGCGACATGCCGAAGGATGCGATGATCCGGGTGGTCGCGACCCATCGGGGTGCGAAAGGCGTGCATCGATTCCGGGAGGGCGAGGAGGGAATCTGGCTGGCCACGAAGCTGCCCGACCGGGAGGCCTACGCCGTCTCCGGGCATCCCGTCTCCTTCCAGCCCGTGGCTGCCGCGCGGGTGATCGAGCTGCTCGTGGCCGGCACATCGCGGCGGGCCATGTCGGTGCTCGACGTGGTGCTGGCCCGCGAGCCGGAGAAGACCGAATCCAGGCCTTCTATCCCCTGGAGCCTCGGTATCACGCCAACCCCGAGGCCCTGCAGGCCGCCGGGAAGCCCGCGACTGAAACGCCCGCGACTGAAACAAGGTTCGCGAACGAAAAATGATCCGCAGCCCTGGCTGCCGGATGCCGCGAGGCCGACGGAGCGGCAGACGAGCCTGCCACCCGATTCAGGGCCGGCTCGCGAGCACCTCTTCGAGCTTCTCAGCGACGCCCAGCGGCTCCGCCAAACGGCTGCGGTCGGCCGTGATGGTGAAGTCGATGTCGTAGGTCGGGCGTGGCAGCCCGTAGAGACGAACGGCCCAGCCTCCCATGATCGCGTACGGGATGCGGAGACGGTCGAACATCTCCGCAAACTCATGGATGGTCCGCACGAGGTCGCTCATCGATCGCTCGGTGCGGTGAGACTGCTCTGACCGGCGAGGGGCCGCGTTCTCGCGATGGCCCGTCGCATGTTTTCGTTGCGGAGGTCGTTTTCCCTGTTGAGCAGTTCGAACCTCCGCCGCACGACCTGCTCCGGCCCGGCCACGAGCGCCGGCAGATTCTCCTCGGTCATTCGCAGCGCGAGTTCGAGCCGCTGACCGGGCGTCATCCGTCGGTATTCATCGAGGGTTTCCTGGCTGAGCATCGATTCCGATTTTACCCACGGGCTCGTCGGCCTGCATCATCCGACGACGCCATTGCAGTCGATCTCCATGGCCGCCGATGAAGCCGCGGTCCGCGTTTGCATCGGCTCGATCGGCCGGGCTATCCTTCCCCCGGGTCACTTTCGCACGAAACCACATTCGCACGACACACTGGAAGAAAACGCCGTGAGTGCTCGTATTCGTCCGCATGAGCGTCGCAGGTTCCTGGCCGTCGCGGCCGCAACCGCCGCGTCGGCCGCCCTGCCGAGGCGAGGGAGCCTGGCGGCGGAATCGGCCCCGGGCAACCGGATCCGCGTCGGGGCCATCGGCGTCGGCAATCGGGCCAGGCTCCTGCTCGACCAGCTTCCCGAGGGGGCGGAGATCGTCGCCCTGAGCGACTGCAACCTGCCGCGGGCCGAGGAGTACAAGGCCAAGCGGGCGGCGAACTGGCCCGTCTATCAGGACTATCGCCGGGTGCTCGACCACAAGGACATCGACGCCGTGATCGTGGGCACGGGCGAGTTTCAGCGGGTGCTTCCCTGCATCGAGGCCTGCATGGCGGGCAAGGATGTCTACGCGGAGAAACCGCTCACGCTCTACGTTCAGGAGGGGCGGGCGCTCGTCGGCGCCGTGCGAAAGCACGGCCGCGTGCTCCAGGTGGGCTCGCAGCAGCGGTCGATGGCGATCAACCGGCTCGCCTGCGAGTTCGTGAGAAACGGCGGACTCGGCAAGCTGCTCGAAGTGCGGGCGTTCAACTATGGCAATGCCAAGCAATCCCCCTCGCCGCTGCCGCCCGCCGAGCCCGTGCCGACGGGGCTCGACTGGAGCCAGTGGCTCAACCAGGCCGCCGACCGCCCGTTCAACACGGCGTGGATGGGCTGGATGGGTTGGCGTGATTTTGCCGGCGGTGAGATGACCAACTGGGGTGCCCACGGCGTCGACCAAATCCAGTGGGCCCTCGGTGCCGACGACACGGGGCCCGTGGAGATCAAGCCGCTCACCGAGGGGGCCGACGGCCAGGTGGCGATGAAATACGCAAGCGGCGTGGCCGTGAACTTCATCCTCGACAGGGGGCCGAAGGGGGGGGCGGTCTTCATCGGCGAGAAGGGGAAGCTCGAGATCAACCGCAACAAGATCACGAGCAACCCGCCGGAGATCGCGGCGACGATCCTCGAAAAGCTCGACGTCGACGAGGAGGAGCGAAAGTGGAGCGACAAGACGGCGCTCTGGCAGGCCCGCGAACACCTCCAGGACTGGCTCGACTGCATCCGTTCGAGAAAGAAGCCCGTCGCCGACGTCGAGATCGGGCACCGGTCCATCACGGTCTGCCACCTCGCCAACATCGCCCGGCAGGCGGGCCGGTCGCTACGGTGGGATCCGGCGAAGGAGCGATTCATCGACGATCCTGCGGCCGACGCCCTGCTCGTTCGCGACCGCCGCAAGGGATTCGAGCTGCCGGCCTGATCGCCCGCAGAACCGCCCGCCGGAACCCGCCATGCCCCGCCAACTCGACACCATCCGCAACATCGGCATCGTCGCCCACATCGACGCCGGCAAGACGACGCTCACCGAGCGGATGCTCTTCTTCACGAAGACGAGCCACCGGCTCGGCGAGGTCGACCGCGGCACGACGATCACCGACTTCGACCCGGAGGAGCAGGAGCGGGGGATCACGATCTACTCGGCGGCCGTGTCGTTCCAGTGGCGGGACGTGACGGTGAACCTCATCGACACGCCCGGCCACGTCGACTTCACGGCCGAGGTGGAGCGGAGCCTGCGGGTGCTCGACGGGGCGGTGGTCGTCTTCAGCGCCCGCGAGGGGGTCGAGGCCCAGAGCGAAACGGTCTGGCGGCAGGCCGACAAATACGGCGTGCCCAGGATCGCGCTGGTCAACAAGCTCGACCGCGAGGGGGCCGACTTCTTCGGCACGGTCGACCAGATCGAGAGGCGGCTCGGGGCGAAGCCGCTCGTGCTCCACGTGCCTTTGGGCATGGGGCCGCCGCACGTGAAGGACCCCTTCCGCGGGATCGTGGACCTCGTCGAGATGCAACTGCTCACGTTCCCGCCCAAGGACGAGGCGTTGGCCGGCGGCCCGGGCCTCACGGAGATCACGAAGTCGCCCATCCCGGAGGAACTCGCCGACGCCGCAGCCCAGTACCGCGAGCACCTCGTCGCCACGCTCTTCGACTTCTCCGACGAGATCGCGGAACTCGCCATGGAGGAGGCGGCGATTCCGCCCGACCTGCTACGGAAGGCGATCCGGCAGGCCACGATCCAGCGGAAGGTCGTGCCGGTGCTCTGCGGCTCGGCGCTCGACTGCATCGGCATCCAGCCGGTGCTCGACGCGGTCGCCTTCTACCTGCCGAGCCCGGCCGACGTGCCGCCGGTCGAGGGGGCAGATCCGACCAAGAAGACGCCGGCCGCGATCGCGAGGAAGGCCGACCCGAAGGCGCCGTTCTGCGGCCTGGTCTTCAAGATCATCGCCGAGAAGCATGGCGACCTTTATTTCGTCCGCGTCTATTCCGGCACGCTCAAGGCGGGCAGCAGGGCCTGGAATCCGCTCAGGCAGAAGAAGGAAAACATCGCCCAGCTCTGGCACGTGCAGGCCGACCGCCGCGAGCAGATTCCGGAGGCGTTCGCCGGCGACATCGTGGGGGTGATCGGCCCCCGCGCGAGCGTGACCGGCGACACGCTCTGCGACGCGAACGAGCCGATCCTGCTCGAGAGCATCCAGTTCCCGGAAACGGTCATCTCGATGGCGATCGAGCCGGAAACGAGCCTCGAGCGGAAGAAGCTCGCCGACACGCTCGAGATGATGAAGCGGCAGGATCCGACCTTCCGGGCCATCGAGAGCGAGGAGACGGGGCAGACGCTGATTTCGGGCATGGGGGAGCTGCACCTCGAGGTGATCCGCCACCGGCTCGAACGCGACTTCAACCTGAAGTGCCGCGTGCACAAGCCGCGGGTGAGCTACAAGGAGACCATCGGGAGGCCGGTGACCGTCTCGGCATCGATCAACCGGCTCGTCGGCGGGCAGACGCTCCAGGCGACGGTCACGCTCCGGGCCGAGCCGGTGGACGAGCAGGTCGGCGTGACGGTGGAGCAGGGGTGGTTTCCGGAGAGCGAGTCGCTCGCCGACCTCGCGGCCCTCATGACCCAGTCGGTCCGCGAGAGCGCCGAGCGGGGGGGGCTCAAGGGCTGTCCGCTCTGGGCCGTCCGCATCGTCGTGCTCGAAAGCCCCGTCCCGGAGGTGTTTCCCTCGGATGTAGCGGTCCGGATGGCGGCGGCGGAAGCGATCGACAGGATGCTCGACGAGGCGGGCACGGTGCTCCTCGAGCCTCTCATGAAGGTCGAGGTGAACGTGCCCGAGGAGCACCTCGGCGATGTGATCAACGACCTGCAGCAGAGGCGGGCGATCATCACGGCCACGGAAATCCGCGGAGGCGTGAACGTGCTCACGGCGGAGGCGCCGCTGGCGAGCATGTTCGGCTACTCGGCCGCTGTCCGGAGCGTGAGCCAGGGAAGGGCGAGCTTCACGATGGCGCCCCTCAGGTACGGTCCCGCTCCCGCGGAGACGGCCGAGGCGTTCGTCTGAAACGGGCTGGCACGGGGGCCGGTAGGGGCAGCCGGCCCGGGGTATGCTTTCAGGAGTCCCGCATGATCGAATCCCCCCCCGCCCACCCCCACCCAAAGGGGCCCTCCAGATGTCGTTCCGTGGCCTGATCGCGGTCGCCTGTTTCGCGGCGGTTTTCCCGGTCGCAGTGGCGTTGGTCGACGTGACGCCTTCGCAGACGCCGCCCGAGCCGGAGGGGATGGAGTCGATCTTCAACGGCCGGGACCTTGCCGGCTGGGACGGCGACCCGCGGCTCTGGAGCGTGAGGGACGGTGTGATCCACGGCGAGACCACGAAGGAGAACGTCGCCAAGGGGAACACGTTTCTGATCTGGCAGGGGGGGGGCGCTCCGCGACTTCGAGCTGCGGCTTTCGTTGCGCTGCACGGCGGCGAACAATTCCGGCATCGAGTGGGGAGCGGACGTTGAGGAGCATCAGGCGTATCCTCGCCATAGCGACGATGCGTCTGCCCCCCCGGCGGCAATGCGGCATCCATCACATGCGCCGGGGCGGTTTCCCTCCCAGCAGAACCACGGCGGGCTGCGTCAAATGCCGTAGAAAAAGCCAAAAATTGCTCCGGCGATCGACTCCCTCGGGGGGCGGGAACAACGGAGCGTTCGATCGCCCGTTGCTCGGTCCCGTGGCGAAAAATCGTCTGGACGGGCGTTTTTCGACTGGGTTGTTGACACTTTAAAATCCGAAACTTAGATTCTCGAGCTCGCCTTTTTGGAGTTGAAAGCGTGGCTGGTCCGACGCAGGAAATCATCCGCATTCGCATGGAAGCGTACGATCACGCGGTGCTCGACCAGAGCGCGGCCGAGATCGTCGATACCGCCAAGCGGACGAATTCCGAGGTGCATGGCCCCATCCCGCTGCCGACGCGTGTGGAGCGGTACACGGTGCTCTCGAGTCCGCACATCGACAAGAAGGCGCGGCAACAGTATGAAATCCGGACGCACAAGCGGGTGATCGACATCGTCCAGGCAACCGCCAAGACGATCGAGGCGCTCAACAAACTGAGCCTGCCCGCCGGCGTTGACATCAAGATCAAGGCATCATCCCGGTAGAGAACATTTTTAGGAGCGCACGGCACGGCATGCGTGGAAGGCGGATCGGGTAAGGCCCATCGAAGATGGGTGCTCCCGGACGTCGACGGCGTTGAGCGTGAAAGCGAGACAGGCCCTGGCGGGCGGACGCGTTCCGTCTTCGTCGGTCCTGGTTCGGGTGCGTCGACATCATCATGAGTGAAGCGACGGAATCTGCTGCATCGGTTGAAAACGCTCCGCCGGTCCATTTCAAGGGAATCCTGGGCCGAAAGGTCGGGATGACCCAGGTCTTCGACGATGCGGGTGGCGTCGTTCCCGTGACCGTGATCGAGGCCGGTCCGTGCCCGGTGCTGTTCGTGCGGTCGGTGGACCGGGACGGCTACGAGGCGGTCCAGGTCGGTTTCGCCGACAAGCCTCGGCGGCTCGCGAGCAGGTCGGTCCGCGGCCAGGTCGCGAAGCTCGACAGCCGCCGCGGGAAGCGGCTCGCCGAGGCCGGGGTCGCCTCGCTGCCGAAGGCCAACTCGGAGCCGAAGCGGTTCGTGCGGGAGTTTCGTCCCGGCAAAAACGGTCTCGATGTATCCGGGTTGTCCGTCGGTCAGGTGCTGACGGTTTCGGTCTTCGAGGGGGTCGATGCGGTGGACGTCACCGGCACGACGAAAGGGCGCGGCACCGCGGGCGTCATGAAGCGTCACGGCTTCAAGGGGCAGCGGGCGAGCCATGGCGTCAAGAAGGTGCATCGCCACCAGGGCGGCACGTCGATGAACACGTCTCCCGCCCGTGTCTTCAAGGGGAAGCGGATGGCTGGTCGCTTCGGCAACGAGCGATCGACCATGCGGAACCTGAAGGTCGTGCGGGTCGATGCCGAGAACAACCTGCTGCTCGTCCGCGGGGCCATTCCGGGCCCCAACGGCGGCTTCGTGATCGTTCGAAAGACCAACAAGCTCCAGCGGGTCGGCGGCGGTCCGGCGCCCGCGGCTGCCAAGAAGAAGGCCGGTGGCAAGAAATGAACCTCGCCGTCTACGACATTGCCGGCAAGAAGGTCGGCTCCTACGAGATCGATCCGGCCGAACTCGCGCCGAGCGTCAACAAGCAGCTTCTGCACGACGCCGTCGTCATGTATCAGGCCAACCTCCGGCAGGGCACGCAGAAGACCAAGACCCGTGGCGAGGTCGCCGGCTCCACGAAAAAGCTCTATCGGCAGAAGGGCACGGGCAATGCCCGTGCGGGCGCCCGTCGCAGCGGAACCCGTCGTGGCGGCGGCCACATCTTCGCGAAGCGGCCGCGCGACTTCGGCTGGCGGATGCCCCGCAAGTCGCTTCAGGCGGCGACGCGGATGGCGCTGGCGGCCCGGATCGCCGACGACGAGGTCAAGCTCGTCGACGTGATTTCGCTCGCGTCCCCGAAGACCGCGACCATGGCAAAGCTGATCTCCGCGCTCGGGCTTTCGGGTCGGACGGTGCTCGTCGCGCCAGAGTCGCACGATGCAAACCTGTGGAAGAGCGCCCGGAACCTCGAGGGCGTTTCGGTGGCTCCCGTGGCCGATCTCAACGCCCTCTCGATCCTCATGCCGCGTGGCATCGTCATGACGAAGGGGGCGATCGAGGCCTTCCGGAAGTCGGCGGCGGAAAAGCCGAAGTCCGCGGCGAAGCCGAAGCCGGCGGCAAAGAAGCCAGCTGCGAAGAAGCCGGCGGCAAAGAAGCCAGCTGCAGAGCGTACAGCCCCCCAGTCCAGGAAGGCCTGACCCATGGCAGTCCCCGTGCCTCCCTCCCCGAAGCTCACCCCGCACCTCGCGGCCCATCAGGTGATCCTGCGTCCGCTGCTCACCGAGAAGGGTGTCCACCGCGCGACCCGGCACAACGCCTATTCGTTCCAGATCGCCACGGAGGCCGCCAAGGCGGACGTTCGACGTGCCGTTGAGGAGCTGTTCAACGTGAAGGTGGCCAAGGTCGCGATCCAGAATCGCGTCGGGAAGTCGAGGCGGGGCCGCGTCCGCATGACCACGACCAAGGCCTGGAAGAAGGCCGTCGTGACACTCAAGCCCGACCACAAGATCGACCTCTTCTAGGAAGCACCACCCATGGGCGTTCGCGTCTACAATCCGACCAGTCCCGGCCGCCGCAACTCGAGCGTTTCCGACTTCAAGGAACTCGCCGGGGTGTCCGAAGTGCCGAAGTCGCTGCGGACACGCAAGAAGAAGAAGGGCGGTCGCAACAATCAGGGCAAGATCACGGCGAGGCATCGCGGCGGCGGCCACATGCAGCACTACCGCCTGGTCGACTTCAAGCGAAACAAGGACGGGGTCGCCGGCACGGTCGCCGCGATCCAGTATGACCCGAACCGGACCTGCCGGGTGGCCCTCGTGCACTACGCCGACGGCGAGAAGCGTTTCATCCTGGCGCCCGAGGGGCTCGTCGTCGGTGCCACGGTCCAGAGCGGTCCTGCGGCGCCTCCGGAGGTCGGGAACTGTCTGCCGATGTCGGAGATTCCGCTCGGGATGCAGGTTCACAACATCGAGATGCAGGCCGGCCGCGGTGGCAGGATGTGTCGATCCGCCGGTGCGTCGGCGGTGCTCGTCGCCCGCGAGGCCCAGTGGGCGCAGCTGACGCTGCCTTCGGGCGAAATTCGCCGGGTGCCCGCGGCCTGCCGGGCCACGATCGGTGCCCTCGGCAACGCGGAGCACATGAATGTTCGGCTTGGCAAGGCGGGCCGCAAGCGTTGGATGGGAATCCGTCCGCACGTCCGCGGGACGGCCATGAACCCGATCGACCATCCGCACGGCGGCGGTGAGGGCCGCACGAAGGGCGGTCGGCATCCGGTGAGCCCGTGGGGCAAGAGCGCCAAGGGGGGTGGCACCCGGAAGCCTCGGAAGCCTTCCGGCGCGGCCATTCTAAAGCGGCGAAAGAGCCGCCGGTATGGTCAGCTCAAGCTGCGGTAATCGCTTCAGGAACAACGACTCGACAGGAAATATCGGAAGACTCAACCATGGGACGCAGTGCGAAAAAGGGGCCCTACGTGGACCCCAGGTTGTTCGAAAAGGTCGAGGCCTGTCTGGCCACAAGCAAGCGGGAGCCGATCAAGACCTGGTCGCGTTCCTGCACGATCGTGCCGGAGTTCATCGGCCTGACGTTCATGGTCCACAACGGCAAGCAGCACGTGAAGGTGTTTGTGACCGAGGACATGGTCGGTCACAAGCTCGGCGAGTTCGCCCCGACGCGGACGTTCCGCGGACACGGCGGCAAGGCGAAGGAAGCCCCGGCAGCGAAGTGATTCCAGAGAATTGATTCGAGGCTAGACACCCATGCCCTATACGGCCACCCACAAGTATGCCCGCATCAGCCCCCGCAAGGTGAGGGCGCTCGCCGACCTCGTCCGGGGAAAGTTCGCGGACGACGCGCTCGACATTCTGCGGTTCCAGCCGCACCGCGGCGCCCGGATGCTCGAGAAGGTGATCAAGAGCGCGCTCGGCAATGCCGAGCACGGACAGGCCACCGGCGTGGACGACCTCGTCGTGGTCGATGCGCGGGTGGACGAGGGGCCGATGTTCAAGCGGATCCGGCCTCGTGCACGGGGCATGGCGTTCGGAATCAAGAGGCGTATGTCGCACATCAAGGTGTCACTCGACACGGTTGTTTCCGAAGCGGGGACGGCCGGCGGTGAGGCCGCGGAGTAGGGATCGAACCATGGGCCAGAAAGTCAATCCAGTCGGTTTTCGCACGGGCATCACGGAGCCCTGGAAGAGCCGTTGGTATGCGTCGAAGAAGGAATTCCGGGATCTCCTCATGGAGGACTTCAAGGTCCGGCAGTTCCTCAAGAAGACCTACCGTCAGGCCGCGATCCCGAAAGTGGAGATCGAGCGGACCCGGGACGAGGTGAAGGTGATCCTCCACTCGGCCAGGCCGGGCGTGATTATCGGCCGGAAGGGCGAGGCTGTGGACAAGCTCCAGGGCGAGCTTCAGGACCTGCTCGGCCGGCGGGTGAATCTCAAGGTCGAGGAGGTTGCCAGGCCGGAGATCCAGGCGCAATTGGTCGCGGAGGACATCGCCGACCAGCTGGCCAAGCGGGCAGCGTTTCGCCGCACGATAAAGCGGGCGATGGACACGACGATGGACGCCGGCGCGAAAGGGGTGAAGATCCAGCTTTCAGGCCGGCTTGGCGGGGCGGAGATGTCGCGGTGCGAGAAGGCGATCGCGGGCGCGATGCCGCTTTCGACGCTCCGGGCGAAGATCGACTACGGCTTCTGCGAGGCTCCCACGGCGCAGGGCAATATCGGGGTTCAGGTGTGGGTCAACCAAGGCATGTACGAGGAGACTGGCGATGGCGCTGATGCCCAAGAGGGTCAAGCACCGAAAAAGCCAAAGAGGTCGTATAAGAGGTGACGCCACCCGCGGCAACCGCGTCGTCTTCGGCGAGTTCGGCCTCCAGGCCGAGCAGCCGGGGTGGCTGCCGGCCGCGACGATCGAGGCAGGTCGCATCGCGGCGCAGCAATACCTGCGCACCGAGGGCCGCTTGTTCGTGCGCGTGTTTCCTCACAAGTCGATCACTTCGATCCCGCTTGAAACCCGAATGGGCAAGGGCAAGGGGGAGCCGGAGTATTGGGCTGCGGTCGTCAAGCCGGGCACGATCCTCTACGAGATCGCCGGCGTCACCGAAGAGGCGGCCCGCGTCTGCCTGGCCCGGCTCGCACACAAGATGCCGGTCAGGGTTCGTTTCGTGAAGCGTCGGTCGATGTAGAAGTCCGTGAAGAAATCGAAACTCCCCCAGACGAGCAAGGCCCGCAGATGAACAAAGCCAGGGAAATCCGAGAAATGAGCGACGAGCAGATCCGGCTCGTCTGGAAGGACGCCGCCGAGTCGCTCTTCAAACTGCGGGTGCAGGCGCAGAAGGAAAAACTCGCCGCCCCCACGGAAATACGAAACAGCCGTCGCCTGATCGCCAGGTGCCAGACGATCCTGGCCGAGCGCGAGCGGGCCCGGCAGCAGGCCTCGTCTTCCGCGGCGTCCACGGCCACGAAGAGCTGAACCACCCCGAGAAAGTTGCCCGAGAGAAACGCCCATGCCCAAGCGAGTCGTCACCGGAACCGTCACGAGCGCCGCGTCGAGCAAGACGCGGCGGGTGGAGGTTCCCCGTATCGTGCGCCATCCCAAGTACGGCAGGATCCAGCACCGTCGGACGGTCTGCCACGTTCACGATGAGAGCGAGGCGTCGGCCCTCGGCGACACCGTCGAAATCGTTGAGTGCCCGCCCCGCAGCCGGCTGAAGCGGTGGGAACTCGTGCGGGTCGTCGCGAAGAGCACGGCCGTCGATGTCGCCTCGCTCCGGTCCGGCGCCCGTGCGACGAAGATGCGGGAGGGGGCGGCAAAGGCCGAGGAGGCAGCCGTCACCGGCCGCGAGGCCGAAGGGAGCGGAACATGATCCAGATGCAGACCCGGCTCAACGTGGCCGACAACACCGGCGCCAAGGAAGTGATGTGCTTCAAGGTGCTCGGTGGCAGCAAGCGGCGAGTGGCCGGCCTGGGCGACGTCATCGTCTGTTCGGTCAAGAGCGTCATTCCCGGAAGCGACGTGAAGAAGAAGGCGGTCGTGAAGGCCGTGATCGTGCGGTGCAAGAAGCCGACCCGACGGGAGGACGGCAGCTACGTGCGGTTCGATTCGAACGCCTGTGTCATCATCGACAACGAGAAGAATCCCAAGGGCACCCGCATCTTCGGTGCGGTGGCGAGGGAGCTTCGCGACCGCAATTTCATGAAAATCGTCAGTCTCGCGAGCGAGGTGGTGTGATGTTCATCCGATCGGGAGATCTCGTCGAGGTTCGCACCGGCAACGGCCGCGGCACGCGGGCGAAGGTGCTTTCCGTTCGCCCCGCGAAGGCGGTCGGGGGCGGGGCGGCGAAGCTCGTCGTCGAGGGGGTCAATCGCGTCTACCGCCACATGAAGCGGAGCCAGAAGAACCCGCAGGGCGGTCGGCTCTCCAAGGAGATGCCGATCGACGCCTCCAACGTGTTGATCGTCTGCCCTTCATGCGGTGCCGCCACGCGGATCGGAGTGAAGGTTGCAGCCGATGGCGGCAAGGTGAGGGTGTGCAGGAAGTGCAACGCGGAAATGGGCTCGATCCGTCCTCCGCGGGCGAAGAAGGCGGTCGCGAAAACCGGCGGGCGGTGATGCGACCGTCGGCGCAGGGCGAGACGACAGCGTACGGACAGGACACTGGATCGAAAAAGGCAGACGGGAAGACAGGCTGGTAACTGATGGCAAAGAGAACGACACAGAAGGCTTCGGCCACCGCGGCCGGTGGGGCTCCGAGGCTCCTCGAACACTACACGAAGATCGTTCGCCAGCAGTTGGCGAAGGATCTCGGGCGAACCAATCCGCACGCGCTCCCATCGCTTGAGAAGATCGTCGTGAGCATGGGCGTGGGTGTTGCGGTGACCGAGAAAAAGTACCTCGAAGAGGCGCTCGGGGCCCTCGCGCAGATCACCGGTCAAAAGCCGGTCGCGACGCTGTCGAAGGCGGCCGTATCGGGCTTCAAGCTTCGTGAGAACCTCCCGATCGGCTGTAAGGTGACGTTGCGGGGGCGGAGGATGTGGGAGTTTCTCGACCGCCTCGTCTCGCTGGCGCTCCCGCGGGTCCGTGACTTCCGCGGACTCTCGAGCACCGCCTTCGACGGCCATGGCAACTACAGCCTCGGCCTGTCGGAGCAGATGGTGTTTCCGGAGATCAATCCCGACAAGTTCACCAGGCCGCAGGGCATGAACATCACTCTCGTGACGACGGCCCGAAACGACGACGAGGCGAAGCTGTTTCTCAGGGCGCTCGGTGTTCCGCTGAAGAAGGAGGAGGGGGCCGACGCCGCCGCGTGAAGCGGGCTCGACCGAAGACATGGCAAGCAAATCGAAGATCGCAGCAGCCAAGCGGAAGCCAAAATACTCCACCAGGGCCGTTCATCGGTGCATGCTCTGCGGCCGGCCCAGGGCGGTGTATCGGAAGTTCGGAATCTGTCGGATCTGCTTCAGGAAGCTCGCGGATCAGGGCTGCATTCCCGGGGTTCGGAAAGCCAGTTGGTAGACAGGAACAACGACACATGATGACCGACCCGATCGCCGACATGCTCACACGCATCCGGAACGCCGTGCGCGTCGAACGCGCCACCGTGGAGGTCCCGAGCTCCAAGGTGAAGCGCGGTGTCGCGGACGTGCTGAAGCGCGAGGGGTTCATTTGGGATTGGAAGGAAGTGGAGTCGGATCCGGTGCCGCAGCTCCAGTTGGAGCTGAAGTACGGACCGAACGGCGAGCGGCTCATTCGCCACATCCGGCGGGTGAGTTCGCCCGGTCGCCGCGTCTACAGCCGGTCCGTCCGGTTGCGACCGGTGCTCGGCGGGCTCGGCATCTCGATCCTCTCGACCTCCGGTGGGGTTGTGAGCGATCGGGAGGCCCGGCAACGGAAGCTTGGCGGCGAAGTGCTGTGCGAGCTTTGGTGATGCGAGCTTTGGTGATCAGCGAACCTCGATGAGTCATCCGTAAGGGAGCGAAAAGATGTCGCGAGTGGGCAAGGCACCGGTCACGATTCCGAAGGGCGTCAAGGCGTCCGTCGAGTCGGGCAGGCTCCACGCGGAGGGGCCGCTCGGAAAGCTCGCGATCGAGCTGCATCCGA
>DHLZ01000023.1:0-5917 GCA_002405515.1 Planctomycetaceae bacterium UBA4655 | reverse complement strand
GCCAACATGGTCGAGGGCGTTTCCAAGGGCTACGAAAAGAAGCTCGAGATCGTCGGCGTCGGTTACATCGCTGCGGTGCAGAAGAACATGCTCCAGCTCCGGGTGGGGTTCGCGAACGAACTGCAGGTGCCGATTCCCCCGGGCCTCACCGTCACCTGCCCTGACCAGACGCACGTCACGATCAAAGGCATCGACAAACAACTCGTCGGCCAGTTCGCGGCGGAGGTTCGGGCCCTGCGGAAGCCGGAGCCGTACAAGGGCAAGGGCATCCGCTACGAGAACGAGCAGGTCCGCCGCAAGGCCGGCAAGGCCGTCACCAAGTAACGCGAAACATCCAGACACGACGAAGGAATGCGAGCATGAGCCACGAACGAGCCCTCCTCCGACAGCGGCAGCGTCGGCGTTTCCGGGTCCGCAAGGACATCCGTGGGACGTCCGAGCGGCCGCGGCTGTCGGTGTTTCGCACGCACAAGCACATTTACGCCCAGCTGATCGACGACACGACCGGCCGCACGCTCGCCTCGGCCAGTTCGCTCGACAAGCAGCTTCGCGACGACCTCGGCTTCGGCGGCAATCGTCAGGCCGCGGAGGTGATCGGACGAGCGGTTGCCGAGCGGGCCCAGGCTGCGGGAGTGAAGAAGGTCTGCTTCGACCGAGGGGCTTTCCGCTACCACGGCCGCGTGGCGGCGCTCGCTGACGCGGCGAGGGCTGCCGGACTCGAGTTTTGACGGCGGCCCCACGCCGGCCGTCCGGCGATCATCAAAGAAACCACCATCCATCGATCGACCCCCCAGCGAACCACCCCCAGCGACTCGGAGAAACGACACGTGGCGACGACATCGGGAAGAGACCCGGGAAAAGAACAGCGTACCGGTGAATTCACCGAAACCGTCGTAAAGGTGCGGCGTTGTGCCACCGTCGTGAAGGGCGGCCGTCGCTTCAGCTTCGCCGGGCTCGTGGTGGTAGGCAACGGCCGCGGGAAGGTGGGCGTGGGGTATGCCAAGGCCAACGAGGTCCCTCCGGCCGTCGAGAAGGCGATCAAGGACGGCATGAAAAACCTGGTCGAGGTCCCGGTCGAGTCCGGCACCATCCCGCATCGCGTCGAGGGCCACGCCGGCACCGCGAAGGTCATCCTGCTCCCGGCGAGCCCAGGCACCGGCATCATCGCCGGCGCTGCCGTTCGCGCGGTTTGCGAGGGGGCGGGCATCAAGGACGTGCTCTCGAAGGCCCATGGCTCGACCAACCCGGTCAACCTCGTCAAGGCCGCGATCGACGCCCTCAAGCAGCTGCGGACCAAGTCGGAGGTGGAGCGATTGCGAGGGGTCTCCCTCTCCTGACCGTCCGGACCGAAACCGCCGCCATCGGCGGTGAATCAATCTCCCGTATCGATCTCTCGATCTCCACCAGCGCAAGACACGAGCCATGAAACTCAGCGACGTCAACAAGGGCATCCACAAGAACCGCAAGCGGCTGCGTGTCGGTCGCGGCCCCGGATCCGGACGCGGCAAGACCTCTGGCAGGGGCCACAAGGGACAGGGGCAGCTCGCCGGCTGGAGTTCGCCGGCGATCTTCGAGGGTGGTCGGATGCCGATCATCCGCCAGATCCCGAAGCGAGGATTTCACAACCAGTTCGCCCGTACGATCATCGGCGTGAACGTCGCTGCGATCGACGCGGCATTCGCCGCCGGCGAGGCTGTGACTCCCGAGAGCCTGAAGGCGAAGGGGCTCGCCAAGGGCGTCTATGACGAGGTGAAGATTCTCGGCAACGGCGACATCGGAAAGGCCCTGACCGTGTCGGCGCACCGCTTCAGCGAGCAGGCACGGCGAAAGATCGTCGCAGCCGGTGGGAGCATCGTGGAGCTGCCCGGGCCTGCCGCCGTCGTGAAGAACCAGAAGAAAAAGGCATCGCGTAAGAAGCCCGCGGGGGGGTAGGGTGTCGGCGGAGCCGGCAGCTCGCCGGCCGTGCCGGTTGCCCGCCGTCCGCCAATCCAGGAGTCCCGCTCGTGTTCGAAAAACTTCGAATCATCTTCACGATCCCCGAGCTGCGACAAAAGATCCTGCTCACCCTCGGGCTGCTCGCCATCTACCGCGTCGGCTGGCAGGTCCCGTTGCCGATCGTCGATCCGAAGGCGATGACCGCCTTCGCCGAGGAGGCGGGGGGCGTCAGCGACCTGCTCAAGACCGTCGCCGTCTTTTCGGCCAGCCAGCTCTCCCAAGCGACCATCTTCGGCCTGGGGATCATGCCGTACATCTCGGCGTCGATCATCTTCCAACTGCTCGCCACCGTCTGGCCGCCGCTCGAAAGGCTCCAGAAGGAGGGGGAGGCCGGCCGCAAGAAGATCAATGAATACACGCGATACGCGACCGTGCTGATCTGCCTGCTCCAGAGCTGGGCCTACGTCGCCTTCCTCTCCTCCACCAGGGTCGGTGAGACGCCGCTCATCCAGTCGAGCTTCCTCGTCGATGGGCGGCTTCCTCTGGTGTGGCAGTTCGTGGCGGTGATGACGATGACCGCTGGAACGATCTTCCTGATGTGGCTCGGTGAACAGATCGACGAGTTCGGAATCGGCAACGGCATCAGCCTGCTCATCATGGCGGGCATCCTCGCGGCGATGCCGAGCGCGCTTGTGCAACTCACGAGCGACACGAGCTGGGAGCTCGGCGGCGCCGGCGGCAAGATGGGCGTCGAGACGCTGCTCGTGCTGGCGGCCCTGTTTGTCGGCGTGGTCGCGGGGGTGGTGTTCATGACCCAGGGTCAGCGGCGGATTCCGACGCAGAGCGCCAAGCACGTGCGGGGCCGGCGGGTCTATGGCGGCACCAGGCAATACCTGCCGCTCCGGGTGAACCAGGCCGGTGTCATGCCGATCATCTTCGCCAGTTCGCTGCTGCTCTTTCCGCAGATGCTCTTTCAGTACCTCGCCGGCGCCTATCCGGGCAATTCGTTCCTGGCGACGCTGCACGATTCGTTCACTCGGGGTCAGTCGTACTTCTACAACCTCCTCTACGTCGTGCTGATCTACTTCTTCTGCTACTTCTGGACCGCCATCACGTTCAATCCCAAGGACATGGCCGACAACCTCAAGAACTTCGGGGCCTTCATTCCGGGGTATCGTCCCGGCAAGCGGACCGCCGATTATCTGGAGCGGGTCATGGAGCGGATCACGTACGTCGGGGCGGCGTTCCTCGCGCTCGTGGCGATCATCCCGACGATCGTCGCCGGGGCTCTCGGGATCCCGGCGCAAATTGCGAGCTTCTACGGCGGCACCGGCTTGTTGATCGCCGTGAGCGTCGCCTTCGACCTCGTGCAAAAGATCGACAGCCATCTCGTGATGAGGAACTACAGCGGCCTTCTCGAAAAGACCTGAGCGATCATCCATGCGGATCATCCTTATCGGGCCGCCGGGCGCGGGGAAAGGCACCCAATGTCAGCGGCTCGTCGAGCACCTTGCCGTGCCGCACCTGTCGACGGGCGAGATGCTTCGAAAGGCGATCCGCGAGGAAACCGCGGAGGGATTGCTGGCGAAGGGGTTCGTCGATCACGGGCAGCTCGTGCCCGACGAATTGATCGTCGGGATGGTGCGAAAGAGGCTGCAGGAGCCCGACTGCCGGCGGGGATGTCTGCTCGACGGTTTTCCGCGGACGTTGCCGCAGGCGGAGATCCTCGACGACATGCTCGAGCGGCAGGCGATGACCGTGGATGGCGTGATCGAACTGGCCGTGCCGCGGGACGAGCTCATCCGCCGGATGACCATGCGAAAGCGGGATGACGACGACCCGGCCGTTTTTGCTCGCCGAATCAAGAGCTTCGAGGTTCAGACGGCTCCGCTGCTGGAGTATTACCAGCGGCAGGGCAAGCTCGAGAGCATCGACGGGCTCGGCGGGACCGATGACATCACGGCGAGGGTGATGGAGGCCGTGCGGCGGTTCGAACTCCGGGCGGCACGCAGGCAGTCGAGCCGGCTTTGACCGTCGGTTCACGGTGTATACTCCTGGAGTGCGGTTGCGGCCTGCCGGGGCCTGTCCTCGGCGGCGGCCGAATCTTGGTCCGAATCCAGAAGTTTCCGGTGCTCGTGTCGTCGTGGTGAATCTCCGCTCCTCTCGTGAAATCGTGGCCATGCGGCGGGCCGGTCTCGTGGTCTGGGGAGCGCATCAGCTCGCCTCGTCGCTCGTTCATCCAGGGATGACGACCGGTGAGATCGATGTCGCCGTCGAGCGTTACTTCGCGAGTCACTCGGCCGAGCCGCTCTTCAAGGGGGTGCCTGGCAAGACGCCGTTTCCGGCCGTCTGCTGCATCTCGGTGAACGACGAGGTCGTGCACGGCATTCCCGGGTCGAGGGTGCTCCGCGCCGGTGACATCGTCAGCGTCGACACGGGCTGCCGCGTCGGGGGGTGGTGCGGCGACTCGGCAGTGACTTATCCGGTCGGCGACGTTTTGCCGGAGGTGCGGAAGCTGCTCGACTGCACCTCTGGCGTGCTGGCGCTCGCGATCGAGTTGATGGGCGTTCGCAGCCGCTGGAGCGATGTCGCGACCGAGATGGCGAAGTTCGTGCGGGACCACGGCTTCTCGGTGGTGGAGAACTTCGTCGGGCACGGCATCGGCAGGAAGATGCACGAGGATCCCCAAGTGCCCAACTTCTGCACCCCGCACTTCCGCAGGCACCACGATTTCGAACTCGAGCCGGGGCTGGTGATCGCCGTCGAGCCGATGGTCAACATGGGCTCGAAGAGGGTGCGGGCCATGCCGGATCACTGGACGCAGTCGACGGTGGATGGCAAGTTCAGCGCCCATTTCGAGCACACCGTCGCGATCACGGAACAGGGGCCCGTGGTGCTCACGGCCGCCCCTGCCGCCGGGGAAAGCGTCGGCGATGCAGCCTGACAGAAAGATGCAGCCTGACAGAAAGAGGGCGATCCGTGCCGGGAAGCCGCGGTTGTCGGCCCGGGAAGACCACCCCCTTGTGAATGACCCCCGTTCGTTTCTATACTTTGCGACTTTCCGATTCACCCCATGTTTGGAAGGCGGGGCGACGTATGGTCGCCCTCGAATGGTTCGATGAAGGTTCGCGCGAGCGTCAGACGGATGTGTGACAAGTGCAAGATCGTCCGGAGACGGGGCGTGGTGTTCATCGTCTGTTCCGAACCGCGGCACAAGCAGCGGCAGGGGTAGTCGTGCCGGTTTCGGCGGATGTCGGACCTCGCGTCCCGACCGACCGCCGAAATCAGGGCAGGTCGGCGTCGAACGAGGACGAAGGCCGAGAGAAGCAGTGATCGAGACAGAACCGGATATCCGAAAGCAAGGCGACAACGATGCCCCGACTCCTCGGCGTTGACATTCCCTCTGAAAAGAAGACGGTCTACTCGCTCCAGTACCTTTACGGCGTCGGTCCGCGGGTCGCCCGCGAACTGTGCCACAAGGCCGGCGTCGATCCCGAGGGGGTCGCGAGGTCGCTGCACGAGGACGAACTCGCCCGCCTTGCTGCCCTCATGGACAAGGACTACGTGGTCGAAGGACAGCTGCGTCGCCAGGTTTCCCAGAACATCTCCCGGCTCAAGGACATCGGCTGCTACCGGGGACTGCGGCATCGCCGTGGCCTTCCCGTGCGGGGACAACGGACCCGCACGAACGCGCGTACTCGGAAGGGGCCGAAGAAGACCGTCGCCGGAAAGAAGGGCGTGAAGGACCTCAAGTAGCCGAGTCCCGCCAGCCACGATCACGAGATTGAGTATTTTCGCCCACAGGTCCCGCCCGCGGGCAGACTGCAAACAAACCCACCCCAAGGCATCATTCCCACCCATGGCCAAGGCCGCAAAACAGAAAAAGAAGAGCGTCAGCGCCGGCATCGCCTTCATCATGGCGAGCTTCAACAATACGACGGTCACGATCACCGACATGAAGGGCGACACGCTCTGCTGGGCC
>DHLZ01000041.1 GCA_002405515.1 Planctomycetaceae bacterium UBA4655 | reverse complement strand
GTCGGCACTTGAGATATGGTGCGATCGCCCGGGGCTCCGACCAAGAATGGCCGAAACACTCGGCCGATCAGGAGACGCTGACTCGGATTCCCGGTGTCGGCGACAAAATGCCTTTTTGGGGCCAGGAAGACCGGGCCCCAGGACGTGCCATTGGCATTTCTGTTCTTTACAGGTGCACACGAATGTGTCAGCGTGTAGTCTACTGAGATGCTGCTCCGGGAAACACTGGCGTCCGTCCTCGTCTGCCCGACCGCGCTCAGGGCTGCCGATCGGGAGTTATCGCGGCACGTTCGGCCCGACTGGAGCCCGCGGGGCTCGGCTCATGCTTTGGTGCTCACGGGCGTGCGCCGCTGCGGGAAGAGCACGTTGCAGGGCCAGATTCGGCGGGCTCTCAAGGGCCGTGCGGTGATGCTCAATCTGGAAGACACGAGGCTGTATGGGATGGGGCCCGAGGATTTTTCGACCCTGCTCTCCATCCTGGAGGCGGATCATCCCCGGGCCGCGGTGTATCTCGACGAGGTGCAGGAGGTGCCTGAGTGGCAGAGGCTCGTGCGGGCCCTGCTCGACGCGGGGCGGCGGGTGTGCCTCACCGGTTCGAATGCGAGCCTGCTGGGCCGCGAACTGGGCACGAAACTCACGGGGCGACATCTGCCTCACGAGGTTTACCCGTTTTCGTTCCGGGAGTTTCTGGAATTCACCGGGCAGAAGGCCGGCCCTCATCCGCTCGACGACTATCTCATCCGGGGCGGCTTCGCCGGCGCGCTCACCGCCGGGCCCGAGCAGGGGCCGGTGCTGCTGCGCGAGCTCCTCCGCGACGTCGTGCATCGCGACATCGTCAGCCGCCATTCCCTGCGGTCAGCGCGGCCGTTGATGACGCTGGCGCTCCACCTGATCGCCCATCCCGGCCAGCCGCTGTCGCTTCAGGCGCTCGCCAAAGGCCTCTCCCTGCCATCCGTCGCCCACACCGGCCGGATGGTGGAGTATCTCCAGGATGCCTGGCTGATGCTGGCGGTGCCGCGGTACAGCGCGTCGTTCAAACACCGCGTGACAGCTCCGCCGAAGTATTACGCCGTGGATACCGGTCTCGCCGGGGCAAACAGCCCCAACGCCACGCCCGACCTCGGCCGCAAACTGGAGAACGCCGTCCTGCTCGCGCTGCGACGCCGTGGAGCCACCCCCACGTTCGCTGCCGCCCCGCATGCCTGGGAGTGTGATTTTGTCACGGCCGACCTGGCCATCCAGTGCTGTGCGCGGCTGACGCCCGAGAATCGGAAGCGTGAGATTCGCGGGCTCGTCGCCGCCGCCGGTCTGCCCGGCGGTGTGCGCGGAGGACGCGAGTTGCTCGTCATCACACTCGATCAGGAGGACGCGCTGCGGGAAGACGGTCTGTCGATCCGCGTCATCCCGGCCTGGAAATGGCTGGACTGACGAGAAAAAACGTAAAAGCGTGCCGTGATTTTGATACGGCACGCCGCCGGCGGCGATGCTGGATCCGCGGGCATCGTGCCAGGCAAGCCGATGGTGAATGTCCGGATCCGGCACGGAAGCCGATTGAAGTCGCGCCGGCCGGGGTGATGAACTGACTCCTGCGAGGCTGCCACTGGCCCGGGGTCTTCTGAATGTCGGTCCCGCCCAGCCCGTGGTGACCGAGCCAGGTGCCCTTTTCGTCGGAGAAAATCACCAGGGCAGAGCAGTGCGACCAGAGGGCCTCGCCGGCGACCTGGCCGCGGAGTTGGCAGGATGCGGAATAGCCAGTGCCGCCTTTGACCGGAATTCGCCGGCTCAAATCCCATGACGGTTCGAGGTGTGCCTCGGCCCGTGTGCCGATCCAGAGGGCGTTGCGGCCGTCGACCCGCTTCGCTCCCCAAAACAGGTTGTCGTTCGTAGACACGTCCATCGTGTCGGCATTCGGAATCTGCCAGCCGGGAACTTGTTCATGGCATCTCGCGCCGTCTGGCAGCAAGTGTGCCTGGCTCAGGACGCCATCCGGAATGAGGTTTGGCCGCGGCGACTCGGCGCTGTCCACATACCGCCCGTAGTCCCGCGTGTCGTCGTGGTTATCCGCGTTGCCATGCAGCGCCATCTGGACGCGGCGGCCGAGCGTCTTGCCCTGGCCGGGGCGGAAGGATTTCTCGCCTCGGCGCAGACCGGATCCCAGTCGGCCGTTGCCGGGGCTTCGCTGCCTCGCGTCCGGCACTGCTCAGAGGCTGTGGATGTCGATCGCGGGCAGATCGTCGAGCGACGCTTGGAAGAATGCCCGATCGTCGTGTGTCTGCACGAGCTCGCGCCAGTCGGCTGGCGGGCCGCCAGCGGGCGAGACGGGCGGACGCCCGAGCGGTTCGCCACTCTGTATGGAGCAACACGGGCGTAAGGATTTTCCGGATCGGCCCCGGCTCGGTTATGAACGCGATCAGCCGGATGTCGCCGCCGCAGTTCGGGCACTCGAGCGGAAACTTCTCCCCCACCCGCGCCATGAGCTTCGCCCAGGCAATGCGCGAGGTGTCATGTGAGCGTGGCTTTTGATGTGTGTGAGCCGCGTCGCAGCAGCCTCCCGCGCCGTGCCCGTCGCTCGCATGCCCGACAGCCTCGGCCTCTTGCCGCTTGCCGACGTTCCCGATCGCGAGCGCCGTGACGGCGGGCCTGAGCGTGTGATTCGGCGCAAACACCCCGTGGTAGCGATGCCGGTGCTTCCGCGGCGGCGGGACGAGAGCGGCGAGACGGTCGAGAAACCACACGGCGTGAGTTCGACGACACCGTTGGCGCCGGGCCGCGTGGACCTCCGACCGCGGCCGGGCCCGACCCAGGTGGCGGCTTTGTGCCGTGGCAGAACGTGCCGGATACGGACGATCCGGCCGTCTGCGTTGCGGATCACGGAGAGTCGCTCGAGCGCGAAGGGGGGCCGGGCGCAGTATCGGAGAAGATGCTCGAGGCTCTGAAAATAGCTCGGCACGTCGCGGTCTATTGAGCGTGATCCTGAGGCTCGCATCGACTGAAAACCCGCTGTTCTCCCAGGCGAGCATGTCCGCGGCGGCCGCGGCGTCGAGCAGGCGAGCAAGCCTGAACCACCGCATCACGCGGCGACGCACCCGCTCGGTGAGCGCGGCCAGGTCAGCCTGGATGATTGGCGGCGTCGCCAGGAGCGCCGGCGGGGCGGCACCGCCTGCACCGTTGGCCGACGGCATGAAGACGCCGTCGGTCACGCAGGCGTGGAGATAAACAGTTTCTCGACCGCTGCTGGCGGCTGGTCGTGGACGAGCGGGCCGCGAAAATCGCCCTCGCCGCGCAGGTCTGCGCCGACCCGCCGACCGACGCCCAGATCCGTGAGCTCAACCGCTGCATCTACAAGATGCCCCGCGACATCGAGGCCCTCTTCAGGCGATGATCTCCTTCACGACCCGGCCGTGGACGTCGGTGAGGCGGTAGTCGCGGCCGCTGTAGTGGTAGGTGAGCTTCTCGTGGTCGAGCCCCATGAGGTGGAGCATCGTCGCGTGGAGGTCGTGGACATGCACCCGGTTTTCGACGGCCTTGAAGCCGAACTCGTCGGTGGCCCCGAAGACCATCCCGCCGCGGACGCCGCCGCCGGCGAGCCAGATCGTGAAGCCGTAGTGGTTGTGGTCGCGGCCATCCGCCCCCTCCGTCGTCGGCGTGCGGCCGAACTCGCCTCCCCAGACCACGAGCGTGTC
>DHLZ01000255.1 GCA_002405515.1 Planctomycetaceae bacterium UBA4655 | reverse complement strand
CCCGCGCTGCACAACCCCGCCGGCTCGGAAGCCCGAGGCGCGAGTTTCCCTGCAGGCGTTTGCTGGAAATTTCCGGAAGCCCGAGGCGCAAGTTTCCCTGCAGGCGTTTGCTGGACATGCCCGGAAGCCCGAGGCGCAAGTTCCCCTGCAGGCGATCGCTGGAAATTACCGGAAGCCCGAGGCGCAAGTTCCCCTGCAGGCGATCGCTGGAAATTACCGGGAGCCCGAGGCGCAAGCCGAGAGGGGAGGTAGGTCGGCACCCTGAGGCCGGGTAGCGTTCAATCAAGGTCGGTTTGTAGAAACGGTCGTGAAGACCTTACCGTCCGCTCGCACCGCAATCGTCAACGCCCCTCTCGGCTCGCGCCTCGGGCTTCCGGGAATCTTCCAACCAACCGCCCCCCCGGCGGCAATGCGGCGTTGTTGAGGATATCACCCCACCAGGATCACGATCAGTTCCTTCGGGCCGTGAGCGCCGAGCACGAGGATCCGCTCGATGTCGCCGGTTCGGCTCGGGCCGGTGATGAACGAAAGCATGCTCGGCAGCCGGCCGGCATGGCGGTCGCGCACGCCTTGGAGGGCGTCGCCGAGCGTGGCCACCACCTGATCGACCGTCGCCACGACGACGTGGACGTGCGGCAGGATCGAGAGGGCACGGCCGCCGCAGGTGCGGCTCGACACGAGGATCGACCCGGTCTGGGCGACGAGCGATTCGCAGGCCGAGATCCCGGCGTCGCACGCCTCGACCGTATCCTTGTCGAACGTCTCGGAATCGACCGAATGGGTCGCGCACGGCACGCCCGAAAGGAGCGGCTCCACGAGCGGGTGGGAGTGGTAGGCCACCCGCCGCCAATCCCTTTCGCGGGCGAGCACGAGCACGAGGTCGGCCGCGGCCGTCGTGTCGGGCACGCGGTGGACGATCGCCCGGAGCTTGCCGAGATTTTCGGTGAGAATCGACACCCGCTCCTCGGGCGTCTCTCCGCCGTCGGGCAGCCACGGCCGCGCGACCTCGATCGGCAGGATATCGAGGCCCGCTGACCGGCCGGGTTCCGAAGCGACCACATCGTGCGATTTCAGGTGGGGCAGCGGCGCCGGGACGCGAAGTGCTTCCCGCACCCGGGCGAGGATCGTGTCGCGGGCTGACATGCCGTTGGCGGATGCGGAGGTCATCGTCGGCTCCTCCACTGGCTGCGAAAGCTCGCTGCCGGCGCCGCGGGCAGGTCGCGGGTCGCCAGCCAGTCGCGGACGAGCGGCGGACGAAGCCTCTTCATGAGGCCGAGCGTCGCCCGGAAGATCGCACCGCCCGCGGCGAAGAGCCACGGCCGGCGGGCCGCGAAGACGAACAGGCGGTGGCCGAGCTTCTCGAGCCGCCCCGGCGCGGTGCGGGCCGCGTTGCGGCGGTTGTGGAGGAGATGGTGGTGGATGTCGATCCGCACGGGGCAGGCGTCGGTGCAGGCTCCGCAGAGCGAGCTCGCCCCCGAGAGGTGGTTCCAGTCGACGAGGCCACGAAGGTGCGGAGTGATCACCGAGCCGATCGGCCCCTGGTAGGTGGTGCCGTAGGTGAAGCCGCCGACGTTCTTGAAGATGGGGCAGACGTTGAGGCAGGCGCCGCAGCGGATGCAGTGGAGGCTGTCCCGCTGCTCCGGATCGGCGAGGATCGCCGTCCGGGAGTTGTCGAGGAGCACGAGGTGCATCTCCTCGGGGCCGTCGCACTCCCCCGGCCTGCGCGGGCCCGCGTAGAGCGTGTTGTAGCAGGTCATCGGCTGGCCGGCCCCCGCCGTCGCGAGCATCGGCAGGAGCACGGCGAGGTCGTCGAGATGCTCGACAACCTTCTCGATTCCCGCGATCGCGATGTGCACCCGCGGCAGCGCGGCCGTGAGACGGGCATTCCCCTCGTTCTCCGTGATCGAGATCTGGCCGGTCTCGGCCACGAGGAAATTGGCGCCCGTGATCCCGACGTCGGCATCGACGTAGAGCCGACGCATGTGCCGTCGGGCGATCATCGTCAGCTCCTCGGGGCTGTCGGTGGGCGGCGTGCCGAGGTGCCTGCCGAAGAGGTCGCTGATCTCGTCGCGGCGAACGTGCATGCAGGGGAAGACGAAGTGGTAGGGAGGCTCGCCGCGGAGCTGCTGGATGAACTCGCCGAGGTCGCTCTCCACGACCTCGTAGCCGTCCTTCTCCATCGCCTGGTTGAGGTGGATCTCCTCGCTCGTCATGCACTTGCTCTTGATGACGGCGCGGGCCTTCGCCGTGCGAAGCAGGTCGAGCACGATCCGGCGGGCCTCCTCGGCGTCCCTCGCCCAGTGCACCCGGCCGCCGTTGGACTCGAAGTTGGCGACGAACCTCGGCAGGAGCTCGTCGAGCCGGTTCACGGCCGACCACTTCGCGAGGCTCGCCGCGTCGCGGGCCTGCTCCCAGTCGCGGTAGCGGGCCTTCTGGAGGTCGCGGCTGGCGTAGTAGCCGCCGAGCGCCTTCCGTACGAAGGCACGGTGGCCGACATCGCGGGTATGCACCGCGGCGTCCGCGAGAAACTGCTTCTTCGCGAGGGCCGGCGGCACCTCGACCGGCGGATGGGAAGCAGTTCCCGGGAAACTCTTCGCTGCGGGATCCTTGACGATCATGTCCGGTATCATAGCCCGGCCTGCCAGCCCGAGCCGAACACCGATCCGTGATGCTCGTCGCGATCGTCTCCCTTGCCATGCCCGTGATCCCGCCCGAAACGCATGGCCGACTCCTCGTCATGGGGGCGACTGCCTTCGTGGCGGCAGCGGCCTGGGTGGCGGCCACCATCTGGGTCGATCGCGACTCCCGCGAGATCGTCGATCAGCCGAGCATCTGGCGGACGTTGTTTCTGGGACTCGGGCTCGCACTCCTCTTTGCGGCGGCCGGGGTCGGACCCGAGCCATTGGGGCCGCTCTTCGCGGTCGGCTTTCCGCTCGGCCTGCTCACCTACGTCGGTGCTCGGGATCTCGCCGCCCCCGCGAAACGGAGGCTTCTGCCGGAAAGGATCGTCGATGGCTGGCTGAGGCCGGCCACGCAGGGGCTGGCCCTCTCGAAATTGTTGCGTCGCCGCTCGACCGTCGCCGGCGACGTGCCGGTGAACGACGTCGTCGTGCTCCTGAAGAAGGACGGCACCCGCATGGACGGACGGCAGGCCGGCGCGAAGGACAAGGAAACTTCGAAGGCGTTGCTCGCGGTGCAGCAGTTGATGGCCAAGGCGATCGCGATGCGGGCCACCGACATCCACCTCGAGCCGAAGACGGGCGACGAGCTGCAGGTGCGGTTTCGCATCGACGGCGTCCTGCAGAACTCGGCCGGCTTCAGCGGCGCCGACGGGAGGGCGCTGGTGTCGGCGACGAAGGTGGTCGCCGACATGGACATCGCCGAGCGCCGTCGGCCGCAGGACGGCACGTTCGCGGCCCTCTACGGCAACCGCAAGTTCGACATCCGGGCGGCGACCGGCCCGACCAATTTTGGCGAGAAGATGGCGCTGCGGCTGCTCGACTCCGACGGCGGGATCGTGCGGGCCGGGCTCGGGGCGGTCGGGCTGCGGGAGAGCACCCTCAAGCAGCTGCGGTCGATCATCCAGCGGCCGCACGGCATGCTCGTCGTCTGCGGCCCGACGGGCTCGGGAAAGACGACGACGGTCTACGCCGCCCTCGGCGAGCTCGACGTCTTCTCGCGGAACATCGTGACGATCGAGGATCCGATCGAGTACCGTCTCGACAACATCTCCCAGACGGCCGTCAACGTCGCCGCCGAGCTCACCTTCGCGAAAATCCTCCGCAGCGTCCTGCGGCAGGATCCCGACGTGATCCTCGTCGGGGAGATCCGCGACCGGGAGACGGCGGAGATCGCCATGCAGGCGGCGCTCACCGGCCACTTCGTCTTCACGACGCTCCATGCCAACGACACGGCCACGACGGTCGCGCGGCTGCTCGACATCGGCATCGACGCGACGCTCATCCAGTCGGCCGTCACGGCCGTGCTCGCCCAACGGCTCGTGCGGGTGCTCTGCGCGAAGTGCAAGGTTCCCTACGAGCCGCCGCCGGCGTTTCTCGCCCGCTGCGGCCTCGACCCCGCCGTGGAGACGACGTTCTACCGCGAGAACGAGAAGGGGTGCCCGGCCTGCCTCGGCACGGGCTTCCGCGGGCGAACGGGCGTCTACGAACTGCTTTCCTTCGACGACACGATCAAGGACCTGCTCGTCGGGCGGCCCTCGATCCAGGCGATCCGCGCGGCGGCGAAGAAGGCGGGCATGCGGACGCTCCAGGACTCGGCGATGCAGAAGGTCATCACCGGCATGACGAGCGTGAGCGAGGTGGCGCGGGTCACGAAACAATGATTTGCTCGACACTCCTCCAGCGTCTCGCCGACCCGCTGCTGCTGCTCGTGCTCGTCGGCATGGCGGCCTACGGGTTCCGCCACGGCGTGTTTCTCGCGACCATCGCGGCGATGCAGGTGCTCGCCGCAGGCCTCCTGGGCATCGCGCTGCTCGACGAGACGACCGAGATCGTGGCCCTCGCCGGCTGCCCGGCCGACTGGTGTGGCGGCGTCGCGTTCCTGGCCGTGTTCCTCGCGGCGATCGTCGCGATCCGGCTGGCCGTGGGCGCGACCGTGCGCGAGGATGCCGTCAGGTTCAGCCCCGCCGTCGATACGACACTCGGCGCGATCGTCGGGCTTCTCGGGGGCATGATGCTCTGCAGCGGCATCCTCGTCGCCTGCTCGATGTCCCCGCTGGCCGGCATGATGCGTTTCGATCCCGCGGGCATCCGGCTCGACATGGGCCCGAAACTGCTCTCCGCATTCGCACGCCTTGCGGCAGCCCCCGAGCCCCGCTCCCGGATCCTCGCCGGCGAAGCCTCGCTGCCGTATGTCCCGCCCGAAACCGACGAGGAAAACGAGAAGCCGGATGACGAGACGAACGACGCGAGGGTCAACGAAAAGGATCGGAAGAAAAAAGAGCCGCCGCCCGTGCCGCCGCTCGTCGGCGAGCCCTTCGCCGACGACAACGCCAACGGGCTTTTCGACGAAGGAGAGCCGTTCCTCGACATCGACAAAAGCGGCGGCTACACCGCCGCCATGACCTTCACCGACTCCAACGGCAACGGCCGCCGCGACATCGGCCTCATGGAGCGGTACCGCATCGGCCGCGGCCGCTGGGACCGCATCATCGTCGTCGCCCCGCCCGCGGCCCCGGAAGCCCCTGCCCACCCCGGCAGCGCCCTCCCTGCGGAAGCCCGAGGCGCAAGTTTCCCTGCAGGCGGTTGCTG
>DHLZ01000301.1 GCA_002405515.1 Planctomycetaceae bacterium UBA4655 | reverse complement strand
GCCGACGTCGCTTCGCCAGACGCGGATGAAGCGGGATGCGGGGGCGATTTTCAGGCTGTGCGCAGACACGCCTCGAATCCGCCCGTCATGAATCCGCCCGTCATGCGGATGGCTCAGAGGCTGCGGATGTCGATCACCGGCAGGTCGTCCGGCGACGCTTGGATCGCGTCGCGGTCGTCATGCACCTGCACGAGCTCGTCCCAGCTGGTGGGCGGGCCTCGGGCCGGGGCCAGCGGCGGCGGCTCGAGCGGTTCACCGAGATGGAGCAGGATCTTCCTGACTGGCGCTCGTGAACGCGCTTGCGTCCTCGGCGCGGCTGGCGTCGATCGGCTCGCCGTCGAGCGTGAACAGCAGGTCGCCCACCGCCAGGTCCGGCCGTTCCCCGTCCTTGCCGACGGGGAACACCTGCGTCACCCGCACCCCCTTCTGGCCGGAGAGATTCAGGGCCTCGGCCAGTTCCTGCGTGAGCACCTGCGTGGCCGCGGGCAGCCAGGGCCTGCGGGCCAGCCCCGGCTTCTGCGCCGGCGGCTCGCGGCCGATCTTCACGACGGTGAGATACTGGCTCTTCTTCCGCTCGAATCCGACGACCACCGACACCGGTGGTTCCCTGCCGGCGGTCAATTCGCGGCTTGCCCGGCGCAGCGCCTCGAGCGACTCGACCTGCTTGCCGGCCACGCTCACGATCACGTCGCCGGGCTCGAGCGGAGGCCGGGCGTCGGTGCAGGGCCCGCCACCGCGGACCGAATCGACCTGCACGCCGCGGGTGTCGGGGCGGCGGTGTTCGAGGGCCGACATCCGGGTGAAGTCGCGGGCCGTCATGCCCCACGACCGCACCTCCTCGTCGTCGGCCACGGTGCGTTCGCGACGCATCGTCGTGACCGTCACGGTCTTCTCGTCGCCGGCAACGCCGCCGCCGAGGATGCGGAGCGTCGCCGGCTTGCCGACCGGCAGGCCGAGCACGATCCGGTTGAAGAGGGCCAGTTCGTCGGGGATCAGGCAGTTCACGGCCGTGTCGTTGACCGCGAGCACGATGTCGCCGGGCTTGATGCCGGCCTTGTCGGCCGGCGAGTCGGCGATCACGCCCGCCACGAGCACGCCCCGCCGCTCGCGGGCGTCCTTGAGGAGCGGCTGGGCCTCGAGCCCGATCCAGCTACGGTCCACGCGGCCCGTGGCGATGAGCTGCTCGGCGACCGACTTGGCGAGATTGCCCGGCACCGCGCCGCCGAGGCTGCCGAGCCCGATCTCGTTGATGCCGACGATCTCGCCGCCGGCGTTGACCAGCGGCCCGCCGCTGTTGCCCCCGAAGATGACGGCGTCGTGGGCGATCCAGCGGACGAGTTCGCCGACGTCCTCGCCGTCGAGCTTGAGCGTGAAGGGCCAGAAGAACTCCGGCTGCACCATGCTGGTGTTGCTGACGATGCCGGCGGTCACCGACTGCGACACCGCGGCCGGGCTGCCGAGGGCGAAGACGCGGTCGCCGACGCGAACCCGGTCGGAATCGCCGAAGGCAGCCACCGCCAGCGGCTTGGCCCCCGCCGGCCGGCTGGCGAGATCGAGCTTCATGACGGCGATGTCGGCGAGCGGATCGGTGCCCACCAGATCGGCGTCGATCTCCTCCCCGTCGGCCATGCGGCAGACGAGGTGCCGGGCCCGCCCGGCGACGTGATGGTTGGTGACGACATGCCCCGCCGGCGAGATCACGACGCCGCTGCCGGCGCCGCGACGCTTGTTGAGCCGGCCGCCGTCACCATCGACCATGACGACGTCCACCCGCACGAGCGCCGGGAACACCTTGGCGAGTACCCGCTCGATCGCCCGGTCGGCGGTCGCCGGTGCCGCTGCTTCGGCGGCGCGGGCGGTTCCCGCCCACGGCCACGCAGCCATGCCCGTGAGGAGGAGCAGCAGGCCGCACGCCACCGGGAGCACCTGGAGCGACGCCGGCTTGAATGACGTGGTCATGACTGCCATCCTCAGCGGTGGAGAGCGACGCGGAAGCATGACCTCGGCCGGCCAGCCGATTTGGCATGGCCGCTGGGGCACTCGCGCGCCGAGGGGAACTATAAAAAAGGACGTCGCAGGATTTTGTAATGCGAGATAGCGTTTGAAGTCCACCGGCGACCCGCACGCGAAGGAGAAGTTCATGGGCAAGCAATTGCGAACTCCGTTCACACCAGTTCACGCACGAGCCCGCCGGGCGTACGGGAGAGTCCCGCAGCCTTGGTTGGTTCTGGTGGCTGTGTTCGTCGCTGCCACGGGCAGCGTGCAGGACGGCACGTCTCGGCTGACCGCGGCGAGCGGCGCAGAGCCGCTGGCCGAGACGCGCGAGGCCGATGCCGACAAGCCAGACCTCTCGCCATTGCCGCTCGGCGACCCCACCAAGGGCATCTCGCCGCAGCGGATCGAGGAGATCAAACGCGACCTGGCGCGGCGGGTCGTCGAGGACCAGGCGGTGCGGACGGACAAGGGGCGGCGGACCGACATGAGCAAGGTTGACGAGGAAAATGCCGCGGCGCTCCGCACGCTGGTGCAGGAGATCGGCTGGATCGACGCCGAACGCTTCGGCCGCGAAGCCGCCGCCCATGCCTTCCTCATCGTGCAGCACAGCGGCGACCTGCGGCTGATGCAGGCCGCGCTGCCGTTGATCGAGAAGGAGATGAAGCAGGGAATCGGGAATCCGCAGGAGTACGCCATGCTCTACGACCGGTTGCAACTGATGCTGGGGAAGAAACAGCGGTACGGTTCGCAGGTGGGCGTGGGTCCGCTGGGCAATGCGGTGGTGCTGCCGCTGGAGGACCGCTCGAAGGTCGAGCAGTTCCGGAAGGAGATCGGGCTTTTCTCGCTCGCGATGTATCTCGAGATGATCGAGAAGTTCCAGGGGAGCAAGGTCCGTTTCGCCGACGAGGAAGAGAAGCCCGCGCCGCCGAAATGACCTGCAGCGAATCGCGGCCCAGCTTCGGCGAGGAGATGCCGGCCGCCCCGAACCAGCAAAGTTGACCCGATCACGCGTCGGCGAATGACTCGATCTCCACGCGGGCCGGGGGGAGATTCTCGAGGAAGATCCGGCCGTAGGGCTTCGTGCGCATCCGGGGTACGAGGCTCACGACCGTGACCTGGTGCTCCCGCGTGCGGATGAGCCGGCCGAAGCCCTGCTTGAGCTTGAGGATGGCCAAGGGCAGGTGGTACTCGGCGAG
>DHLZ01000076.1:1109-6406 GCA_002405515.1 Planctomycetaceae bacterium UBA4655 | reverse complement strand
AGCCCGAGTCGCATGTTTCCCTGCAGGCGTATTTTGGAAATCTACGGAAGCCCGAGGCGCAAGCCGAGAGGGGAGTTGACGTGGTCATAGACCGGACGTGGACCCCAAACCTGACGGGGTTATTCGATGAAAACCCTGCGATTTGATGGTCCGTCAAACGCCCTCTCGGCTCGCGCCTCGGGCTTCCGTGATCTGCTTTCAACGGTGTGTACAATGCTTCCGATGAGACTCTTTGCGTCGCGATTGTTCCCTTTCGCCTGGCTCGCCGTGGTGCTGGCGGGCCCGGCGGCCCGCGCGGCCGACGACACCGCCAACGAGCCCGTGCTGTCGCGGTGCCTGGTCTCGCTCATCGACCAGGCGAAGGTGCCGGCCCGTGAGGCCGGCGTGCTCGTCGAGCTGAAGATTCGCGAGGGGCAGGTGGTCGGGAAGGAAGAGCTCATCGCCCGGATCGACGACAGCCAGCCGCGGGCCGAAAAAAAGAAGGTGCAGGCCGAACTCGATCAGGCGAAGGCGAAGGCCGCAAGCGACGTCGACAAGCGATATTCCGTGGCCGCGGAGGGGGTGGCCGAGATGGCCTTCCTCAAGGCGAAGAAGTCGCACGAGGCGGTGCAGGGGGCGGTGACGGAGGTCGAGCGGGAGCGTCTGCGGCTCGAATGGGAGAAGACGAAACTCCAGATCGAGCAGGCCGACCTCGAGCGGAAGCTCTCCGGCCTCGCGGCGAACGCCAAGGAGGTGGAGGTGGAGGCGACCGACATCGCGATCGAACGCCGTCGGATCACCTCGCCGCTCGACGGGGAGGTGGTGGAGGTGTTCCCGCACCTCGGGGAGTGGATGCAGCCGGGCGATCCGCTCGCGCTCGTCGTGCGGACCGACAAGCTCCGGGTGGAGGGCTACGTCGATGCGAGCAAGTGGGATCCGGAAACGGTCCGTGACCGGCCGGTGACGGTGACGGTCTCGCTCGCCGGCGACCGCAAGGAGACGTTCAAGGGCCGGATCATCTTCGTGAACCCGCGGGTCGAGAGCGGCGGCGACTATCGGGTCTGGGCGGAGGTGTCCAACCGGCGGGAGAAGGATTCGGAGACCTGGATCCTCCGGCCGGGCCAGACCGCGACGATGCAGATCCATTCCTCCGCCGAGCCGCTCGCCGCCCGCCGATAGCGTCGCGGACAAAAGCGTCGCGGAAAAACGGGATTCAACACGGGGATTGGTCCCCTACGGAAGCCCGAGGCGCAAGTTTCCCTGCAGGCTGATATTGGAAAACTACGGAAGCCCGAGGCGCAAGTTTCCCTGCAGGCTGATATTGGAAAACTACGGAAGCCCGAGCCGCAAGCCGAGAGGGGAGTTGATGATCATGCTGCGAGTTGACGTCACGTCCGTCGAACGTCCCGGGGTGCGTGGCGTCGTTTTTGGAACGTCCCGGGTTTTGGGTAAAACGCGAACGCCCCTCTCGGCTTGCGCCTCGGGCTTCCGGGTACGTTTAACGGGCTTCCGGACACGTTCTGCGGGCTTCCGGGCAAGCCTCTGCTGATTCGGAAATCCCTATGTCCTCCGCCGCCGACGCCTTCCGATCGAGCACGACCCGGCCGGTCGGCCTCCGCCGGCGGGCCGACCTCGACACGACGCGGCAGACCTACCAGGGGCAGGCCTGGTGGGTCGTGAAAGACCCGATCTCGCTCCACTACTTCCGGTTTCGCCCGGAGGAATACGCGCTGCTCAACATGCTCGACGGGAAGGTGAGCCTGGAAGTGCTCAAGGAGCGGTTCGAGGCGGAGTTTCCGCCGCGGCGGATCGGCGTGGACGAGCTGGCGAGGTTCGTGGCCACGCTCCACCGCTCGGGGCTCGTGATCGGCGACCGGCCGGGGCAGGGGCCGCAGCTCTTCGAGCGCAGGCGGCAGCGGCTTTGGAAGCAGTGGGTCGCGTGGCTGTCGAACGTGATGTCGATGCGGTTTCGCGGGATCGACCCCGATCGGATGCTCGAGCGGCTCGATCCATGGTTTGGCTGGCTCTTCTCGGTGCCGGCAATGATCGCGGCGATGATGCTCGTGGGGTCGGCGGCGATGCTCGTGCTCGTCAATTTCGACACGTTTCGGGCGAAGCTGCCCGAGTTCCAGCAGTTCTTCGCGGCGGGCAACTGGGTCTACCTGGCCATCGCGCTCGGCGTCACGAAGATCCTCCACGAGTTCGGCCACGGCCTCTCCTGCAAGCACTTCGGCGGCGAGTGCCACGAGATGGGCGTCATGCTGCTCGTCTTCACCCCCTGCCTCTACTGCGACGTCTCCGACAGCTGGATGCTCCCCTCGAAGTGGAAGCGGGCGGCGATCGGGGCGGCCGGGATGTACGTCGAGCTGATCATCGCCTCGATCGCGACCTTCCTCTGGTGGAACAGCCACCCCGGCACGTTCAACCAGCTCTGCCTCGACGTGATGTTCGTCTCGAGCGTCTCGACGATCCTCTTCAACGCCAACCCGCTGCTGCGGTACGACGGCTACTACATCCTCTCGGATCTCATCGAGATTCCGAACCTCAAGCAGAAGTCGTCGAGCATTCTCCAGCGGGTGGCGAGCAAGTGGTGCCTCGGCATCAAGCAGCCGGAGGACCCGTTTCTGCCCCAGCGAAACCGGGGGCTCTTCGCCCTCTACGCCGTGGCCTCGGCCTTCTACGGCTGGCTCGTGACGGCGTCGATCTTCTTCTTCGTCTGGAAGGTGCTCGAGCCCTACCGGCTGGAGGTGCTCGGGCAGGCGCTGGCGATGACGGCGATCTGGGGGCTCGTCGTCCGTCCGATCACCGGTCTGGTAAAGTTCCTGCGAGTTCCCGGGAGACGCGACGAGGTGAAGACGCTGAACGTGTTGGCGACCGCGGCGGTCGTGGGCGTGGTCGGGGCGGCGGTGGCGCTCGTGCCGCTGCCTCAGCGGGTCTGGGCCCCGGCCGAACTGCGGCCGCGGGATCCGGAGACGGTCTACGTGACCGTGACCGGCCGGCTCGAGAGCCAGGAGGTGAAGCCGGGCGACGTCGTGAAAAAGGGGCAGCGGCTCGCGCGGCTCTCGAGCATCGATTTGGAGCTCCAGGTGGCGGAGCTCGAGGGGAAGGCGACCCAGTCGCGGGCGAAGCTCGAATCGCTCGAGCGGGAGCGTTTTTCCGATCCGGCGGCGGGCCTCGAGATCGGCACGGTCCGGGAGTCGCTTGCAAGCATCGAGGAGCAGCTGGCGAAGAAGCGGCGGGACGTCGAGGAGCTCGTGCTCGTGGCCGGCCGCGACGGCGTCGTGCTGCCGCCGCAGTCGGTGCCCGAGCGGCCCGACCCGACCGGGAAGCTGCCGACGTGGTCGGGCCTGCCGCTCGATGCCAAGAACCTCGGGGCGACGCTCGAGCAGGGGACGGTGTTCTGTCTGCTCGGGGAGCCTCGGGCATTGGAGGCGGTGATGCTCGTGGACCAGTCGGAGATGGAGTTCATCGCGAAGGGGGAGAAGGTGGAGCTGAAGCTCGACGCCTTCCCCTGGCGTTCGATCGAGGGGCAGGTCGAGGAGATCGCGGAGACGGAGATGGAGGCGAGCTCCGAGCGGCTGAGCGTGAAGGCGGGGGGGCAGCTGCCGACCGAGACCGATCCGACGGGCCGCGAGGCCCCGATCTCGACCACCTACGAGGTCTCGATGCGGGTGGACGACCCCGACGGCCTGCTCACGGCCGGCATGCGGGGCACGGGGAAGGTGCAGGTGGGCCGGCGGACCGTCGGCGGCTGGCTCCTGCGGCTGCTGTGGCAGACGTTCAATTTCCGGATGTAACCGGGATTTTCCGGCTTGAGCCGGTTCTGAAGGGCCGGAAAAGTCAGCCGGCCTCCCCCGACCTGCGGGCCGCTCGCCGCAATTTGAGGCGGCGCGGGCGAACGTATCGGCTGCGGGCTGCGTAGTGGTCGGCACAGGCCTCGAGCGACGAAAAAGGGTCGCGGCGGCACCGAATCCTTGACCCCTGTGTAGGCCTCCCATAGCGTCGATGAAAAACGGCTGGTCAATCCACGCCGACGGATCCGAATCATGAGCCCTCACTGCAGCTTCAGTTGTGGTCGATCGTGGATGTCTGCCGCGAATGTATCGACCGTGCTCGCCCGGGCGACGACCCGGCACGTGCTCTTCACCGAGCCGAATGCGATTCACTGTTCGGCTGCGACGCCCAACGAGCCGCTCTCCTCGAATGCCGCCAACCGGGCCTTCCCGGAGATCTCCGCGGTGGCAGCCGGGATGCCCGACGTGAGGAGCCCGGTGAGGGGGGCGTGCGATTCTTTCGAGGCTGATTCCGAAAGCGACAAGGCATCGGATTGTTTGGGATGGGCAGCATGCGTGAGTCTTCAGGGCCGCCCGGACAATCTCGCCCCAGACGCATTTCCGGAACAGACGCGCCCATTTGTTGCGACTCCCTCATGTTGGCGTTAGTTTCGAACGCAAGTGCGCGAAAGCGGCCTGTCGATCACGTCGTAGGGTGTGTTTTTCCAGGAACGGCGGCTCTCCAGAAAACATGTCGGAGTTAGATCCAATGTCTCGATCCTTTGGGATTCGCAACATTTTCTCCCGCCGCAAATCCGAGCGGGGAAGTCTGAAGAGGCGGCCCCCGCGATCGTCGCCCGCCGTGGCCAGTCTGGAGTCGCTCGAGCCGAGAGCGATGCTGGCGTTCACCGCGCTGCCGGCCTCTGGAAACCAAGGTGGCGCCGCGATCAACCTGTCGTCGGACACCGCGAATCCGAACCACGAACTCACGATCATCCTCGATGACCAGTCGAATCCGACGTTCGTGACGGCGACGATCACGACGTTCGACGGCACGACCACGAAGACGGGCCAGTTCTTCAACTTCTCGAAAATCTCCTACGCTGCGAGCAACGACACCGACGGCTCGGTCGTCAACACGGTGAAGCTCTGGACGTCGTACGAGGCGGACCTGGCGGGCTACGAGAACGCACCGTCGGACAAGTCCCAGGTCGGCCTGGCGACTTCCTGGAGGGTGGACAGCCGCTTTCCAGCCGGCGCGGCTACGACGTCCCCGCTCTTCATGGAGAACGTCGACGCGCTCGTCGTGACCAGCGGCGTGATCGGCGGCGGTGCATCGACCATCGCCGGCGAATTCGAGTCGCCGACGCTGGCCCCGCTCACGGCGGCGACCGCCGCAAAGGTGACGCTCAACTCCGGCACGCGGGTGACGGAGGCGAACATCGGCGGCACCCCCGCCCGCGACCCGATCGTCGTCTACTCCCTCGCAATCACGACGCAGACGGGCGACGTCAACCTCGACACCGACGTCTTCACGGTGGGCAA
>DHLZ01000076.1:691-921 GCA_002405515.1 Planctomycetaceae bacterium UBA4655 | reverse complement strand
GTCGAGAAGGGCGACATCACGATCGCGAGCACGAGCGGCAACCTCGATTTGGGGGCGGCCACGTTCTTCGCGCATGCCCTCGACGGGAAGGTCAGCCTCAGCAGCGAGTGCGGGACGGTTTCGGTGCAGAAGGTCTGTGCGGCGGAGGACGTCACGGTCATCGGTGAACTCGGCGTGACGGTCGGCGGAGTCATCGACGCCGGTACCGACATCACGATCACGGCGGAGAA
>DHLZ01000076.1:0-516 GCA_002405515.1 Planctomycetaceae bacterium UBA4655 | reverse complement strand
CGATCGACATCGACGCCGGCAAGGTGATCGTGGTCAACGGGCTCGTGCGGGCATCGACCGGGAATATCGCGATCACGTCGGTGAGTGACGCCGTGAGCGTGTCGGCCGCCGCGAAGGTGCACGCAATCGCCGGCGGCATCGACATCGCCGCGACACGTGGCCCGGCGACGCTGCAGAACCTGTTCGCCGACAAGTCGATCACCGTCAATGCCCTGGGCGACGTCAGCCTGAACGGGACAAGTCAAACCACGACGGGCGACTTCGTTGTCAAAAGTGACGGCAACATCAACAACTCGGCACGGCTCTTGATCGGCGGATCACTGAAGCTTGACAGCGGGCTCGACGTCAGCAACCTCGCCACCGACGTCTTCACGGTGGGCAACCTGTCGATCACCGCGGCCAAAGACGTGACGCTCAGCGGGCTCTTGCAGGTCGAGAAGGGCGACATCACGATCACGGCGGAGAACGGGCCGGTGACGGTGGCAGACCTGCTGGCAGGCGGGGCGATCGACATCG
>DHLZ01000184.1 GCA_002405515.1 Planctomycetaceae bacterium UBA4655 | reverse complement strand
CTACCAACTGAGCTACACCCGCACCTGAGCAAAACCCGCGGCAGGCGGAAAGACCGCGGAAATCTCCGAAAACCCCGCGATTATAGGAGTGCGGCGGCCTGCCGCAAGGGCATCCTTCAGGATGGCTGGGGTGGACACGCAAATCAGGGGTTTTCGCGGTCCACTCCGAAAGACACTGCCTCGGTTTGGATCGCCCGCATGGGGCATCGTAGACTCCAGTCAGCCCGCCATTCCTCTCCGAAAACGCCCGTCCATGAAGGTCAGTTTCGTCGTTCTCGAGCCCGAATCGAAGCGGGGAACCTACGAGGTTTCTCTCCCGGTCGTGGTGGGCCGCGGCAGCGAGGCGAGGTTTCGCATCCAGCAGGACCAGATCAGCCGCAAGCACTGCGAGCTCTTCGACCGCGACGGCGACGTCTACGTGCGCGACCTCGGCAGCACCAACGGCACGTTCCTCGACGGGGAGCAGATCGCGGCGAGCATCCGCACTCCCGTGCCCCATGGAAGCGTGCTGCGGGTCGGCACGATCGAAATCCGCATCGATCATCGTGATGAGTCGGGCCGCCTCGCGGCGGCGGCGGTGCCGACGCCGGCCGTCGAGCAGAATGCGACGAGCGAGGAGTTCCCCGAGCCGGCGGTAGAAGCGGCTCCGTCGGCCGGCGTCACTGAGCCCATCGAGACGGAGGAGCCGATCGATGCGGAGATGGTCGTCGAGACGGAGAACTCGCCCGAGCCCGGCGACTTCGACGCCATCGAGGCCGACCAGCCCGTCAACGAGGCCTTCGACCCGGCGGCATTCGACCCGGCGGCATTGGGCGGCGCCGTGGCCGAATCCGAACCGCCTGCCGACGGCTCCTTCGACTTCCTTGCCGGTTCGAAGGAAGAGCAGCCGAAGGCCGACGCGGATCTCGACGACTTCTTCAAGGGGCTCAAGTAAGTGGCCCAGCAATCAAACCGATCAATCCCGGCAAGCCCGACGGCCTCTGCGGCGAAGCGGGTGACCGTCCGCGACCTCGTCGCCGCGAAGGGGAGTAGCCGGCCGATATCGATGGTGACGGCCTACGACTTTCCCACCGCGCGGCTCGTGGATGCGGCCGGAGTCGACTGCGTTCTCGTCGGCGACAGCGTGGCAATGGTCGTCGCAGGACGCTCCTCGACGATCCCCGCGACGATCGAGCAGATGATCTACCACGGCGAGATCGTCTCGCGCGGGGTGGAGCGGGCCTTCGTCGTCGTCGATCTCCCCTTCCCTCTCCAGCACCTCGGCGTGGAACGCGCGATCGAGGCCTCGGCCAGGATCCTCAAGGAGACCGGCTGCCAGGGGGTGAAGCTCGAGGGCACGGCGGGACAGGCGGACGTGATCGCCGGCATCGCGGGGGCCGGGATTCCCGTGATGGGGCACGTGGGCCTGCGGCCCCAGGCGGTGCACCAGCTCGGCGGCTACCGGATGCAGCGGGACCACGACCGCCTCATGGACGACGCAAAGGCCGCCGCCGCCGCCGGTGCGTTCGCCGTTGTGCTGGAATGCATCCCGCAGGAGACGGCTGCCGCCATCACCGAATCGATCGCCGTGCCGACGATCGGCATCGGCGCGGGCGTCCGCTGCGACGGCCAGGTGCTCGTGCTGCACGACATGGTGGGCCTGTCTTCGGACCGCGTGCCCCGGTTCGTGAGGCGGTATGCCGATGCGGGTGGGGCGATCCGCGACGCCGTATCCCGGTGGCATGCCGACGTCGTCGAACGAAGGTTTCCCGGCTCGGACGAGACGCTCGGCTGATCAGCTTCAGCAACCGAGTTGCTTCGCAAGCAACTACGGCAGGACGACCTCATCGGAGATGACGACCGGCTTGCTCGTCGTCACCGCCGCGGACGGGCTCGGCGTGGGCACCGTCGTGCCGCCGGGAGGAATGCCGCCGGCGGGGAGCCCCTCGGCGACCGAGCCCGAGCAGCCTTCGCATCCACCCGCCCCCGCGACGACCGCTCCGCCCGCCGCAGGCCCGCAGGGAGCCGTCGCGCAGGGAGCACCGCCCATCGCCGGCTGACCGCAGGGCTGCATCGCCGGGGCGGCCACGGGGCCGGCGGCGCCCGTCGGCACGAACCCGGGGGGAAGGTGGCCGAAGCACCGCTCGTACTTCCAGACCTCGAGCCGGATGTAGGACTCGCTGAGCGACTTGCAGCCCACCGACGAAAGCGTCGCGGGCAGCAGTCCGCAGGCACACAGCAGCATTGGCAGGCTCGCGGCAGGCCGCCGGCAGATCCGTCGCATCGAAGCGTCTCCGTTCCTTCGGGAAGAGTCGGAAGCGGATCGCATTCCTCGCGACGAGCTTCCGAGCAACCCTACCCCTTGAAACGTGCGCGGCAAATCGGCGCCGCAGGGCGGGGGGAGATTTCCGGAGGCGGCCTCGGAGACGGCCTATCCCTTCCGGTGGCGAATGCGGGCGCGCATGCGGCGCTTCTTCTGGCCGAGCTTGCGGCGGCCCTTGCCTGTTTTCTTGACACCCATGAGTTTCTCCCTGCTGCGTTGGTGCTGTCGGTCGTGCGGATTGTAAAGTGGAAGGGCTTTCGCACAAGTTCGCAGGGGCCAGTCGCCGCGTGATCACGAGCTTTCCCACCTACGCCCGCCGAGCCGAGGACGGCCGCTGGCGGGTCCACGTGGCCGGCATGGTCTGCCGTCCCCTGCCCGCCACGAGCCGACGCAGGAACATGGCGATCGCCGTGCTCAAGAGGCTGCTCGACCTCGACGCGGACCAGGCCCGCTCGCCGCTGTTCCAGCACCGTGCCGACGCCTTCTTCTTCCAGCGGGTGGCGGGGCAGCCGGTCGAGGTCGTGATCGGCGGGCGGCGGTTTTCCGCCGGGGCCACCGACCGGGTGGGCCACTTTTCGACCGTGCTCGAGCTCGACGAACGGCTGCTCGGCGAGGCCCGCGACGAGATCCCCGCCGGCAACGGACGGTCGATCGCCTGCCGCGTCGAGACGGTTCCCCAGGCCGACGACCGGCCGGAGGATCGCGAGGATGCCGCGGCGGCTCCGGGTCGGATTCACGTCGTCGAGCGGGAAGGTCTCTCGGTCGTGTCCGACATCGACGACACCGTCAAGGACAGCAACGTCATCGAAAAGCGGGAGCTCCTCGCCAACACGTTCATCCGGGAATTCCGCCCGATCGACGACATGGTGGAGGCGTTCCGAAGGCTCGAGGCGGGCGGTGCGGCGTTCCACTACGTTTCCGCGAGTCCCTGGCAGCTCGCCAACTGCCTCCGCGAGTTCTTCGAGAAGGAGGGGCTTCCGGCCGGGTCGATGCACCTGAAGCTCTTTCGCCTGAAGGATTCGACGCCCCTGGGCCGGTTTCCATCGCGGAAGCGGTCGAAGCGGCGGGCGATCGAGCGGATCCTCGCCGACTTTCCGGGCCGGCGGTTCCTGCTCGTCGGCGATTCCGGAGAACTCGATCCGGAGGTCTACGCCTCGGTCGCACGGCGAAATCCAGGACGCGTCGCCGGCATCGCGATCCGGCTCGTTCATCGGGGCGACGCCGCGGCGGTGGTGCGGCATCGGCTCGCGAAGCTCGCCGGGCGTCTTCCTCACGGCATGCTCGCGGTCTTCGAGCGGGCGGAGGAGGCGTTTCGATCCGGCCTCTTCGACGCACACGGCCGCGGCGGTCACCACGGGCTGTCGAACGCGTTCTGAAAGTGCTCGACGTCGGGCTCGCGGCCGTCGTGGTGGAAGAGCACCGTCACGACGTCGATCCGCACGCTGCAATCCTCGAGCTTGTGCCGCCGGATGTAGGCCGAAGCGAGTTCGGCGACCCGCCGCTGCTTCGCCGGGCCCACGGTCTCGGCCGGGTGGCCGTGCTCGAGGTCGCTTCGGCTGCGAACCTCCACGAAGACCACGGTGCGGCCGTCGAGGGCGACGATGTCGAGGTCGCCCCGGAGCAGCCGCTCCCGCAGGCCGACGATCCGGTAGCCTTGCCGCCGCAGATACGCGGCCGCGAAGGCCTCTCCACGGTGGCCGATCGAGTCGCGAGATGGTCGGCCCCAGGGAGGCATCGCTGAGCCTTGACCGCGTGGTGCGAGGCTACGCCTTGACGGTCTTCTTCTTCGCGGCCTTGGCCGGCTTCGCGGCGGTGCCCTCGGTCGTCTCGGCCCGCTTCTCCTTCAGGCGGACCGACTTGCCGACCCGGTCGCGAAGGTAGTAGAGCTTCGCGCGGCGGGCGACGCCCGAACGCTTCACCTCGATCTTGGCGATCTTCGGAGAGTGGATCGGGAACTTCCGCTCCACGCCCTCGCCCGCGACGATCCGACGCACCGTGAACGTCTCGCGGCTCCCCGAACCCGCGCGGGCGATCACCACGCCGTTGAAGATCTGGATGCGTTCCTTGTCTCCCTCGAGAATTCGCGTGTGGACGTCGACGGTGTCGCCGATCGCGAACGGTGCGACGTCGGACTTGAGGCTCGAGGCCTCCACCTTGGCGAGGATCTTCTGGCTCATGGCGTGCTCCTTTGGGTATAGGGCGTGTGGGTAGTGGGCGTCTGGGGGCGTATCGAACTGGCTTTGGCCTCGCGGCGGCGGGTGGCGTCGATCGCCTGTTCCTGCCGCCACGTGGCGATCCGGCCGTGGTCGCCGGAAAGCAACACCTCCGGCACGGTGAAGCCGCGGAACTCCCGCGGCCGGGTGTATTGGGGGCCTTCGACGAGGCGGCCGGCTCCGGAGAACGAATCCTCGCGGGCGCTCGCCTCGTCGCCGAGCACGCCGGGCAGCAGCCGCGACACGGCGTCGATGACGACCATCGCCGCGACCTCGCCGCCGGAGAGGACGTAGTCGCCGATCGAGATCCGGTCGGGGGCGAGCACCTGCTCGATGCGGTGGTCGAAGCCCTCGTAGCGTCCGCAGATGAGCACGAGCCGCTCCTTCGACGCCAGTTCCTCGACGATCGCCTGGTTGAGCGTCCGGCCGCCGGGCGTGAGCATCACGAGGTGGCCGGCAGACGCGGCGTCGGCCGCGGCCTGCACCGCCTCCACGCACGACACCACCGGCCCGGGCATGAGCAGCATTCCCGGCCCACCGCCGAACGGCCGGTCGTCCACCTGGCGATGCACGCCCTCCGCGAAGTCGCGAATGTTCACCAGGCGGATGTCGAGGAGTCCCTTCTCCCGGGCCGCGCCGAGCAGGCTCGCCTCGAGGAAGCCGGAGAACATCTCCGGAAACAGCGTGAGAATGTCGATCCGCATGGGGGCACCGCGATCGCGCTGCTCGTCGAGCCGCCCAAGAAGGCGGACAGGAGGGCCGCGCGCAGGCAATTTGTTCCAGGGCTACTCGGCCTTCGGTTCCGCAGCGGCTTCGGAAGCGGGCTGCTCCGCTTCGACGGCCGACGCCTCGGCCGCCGGGGCCGCTTCAGCGGCCGGCGGAACCGCTTCAGCGGCCGGCGGAACTGCCTGCTTCACCTCGGGCACGAACGCCGGCTCGCCGGCATCGGGAACGATCTTCGGCATGGCGAGCTTCGCCCGCGCGGCCTCCATCTGCGCCACGTGCGTCCCGTTGGGACCGTATTTCTTGATGAGGACCGCCACGGCCGTCGAAGGCTTCGCGCCGACGCCCAGCCAGTACTTCACCCGCTCGCCATTGAGCGTGCAGCGGGCGTCGGTCTCCGACACCTTCGGGTCGTAGGTTCCCAGCTCCTCCACCACGCGGCCATCCCGCGGGCTGCGACGGTCGGTCGCGCAGATCCTGTAGAACTCACGATGCTTGCGGCCCATCCGCTTCATCCGAATCATCACTGCCACGGTCGCTCTCCTGATGGGGGTTTGTCGGACCCTCTAGAGTAACGCTTCTCGGCGGGAACCCAAGGGCCCCTTGAAAACGCGTGTTCCCCGGGGCGATCCTTGGGAAATTCCCCCGTCCTCCCACGGTGCCCCGACCCCATGTTCGAAGCCCTGTCCGCCTCCCTCTCATCGGCCATCAACTCGCTCCGAGGCCGCGGGAAACTCACCGAATCGAACATGCGGGAGGGACTCGAGTCCGTCCGCACGGCCCTGCTGGAGGCCGACGTCGCCTACGACGTGGTCGATGGGTTCCTCGATCGCGTCTCCGCCGGCGCGGTCGGGGGGAAGGTGCTCGAGTCGCTCGACCCGGCGCAGCAGCTCGTCGGGATCGTCCACAAGGAACTCGTGGACCTGATGGGCCCGGTGGACCATTCGCTCCACCTGCAGGCCGGCAAGACGACGATCCTCATGCTCTGCGGCCTCCAGGGTTCGGGCAAGACGACCACCTGCGCGAAGCTCGCTCGGCGGATCAAGGAGCAGGGTCGCGAGGTGATGCTCGTGGCCGCCGACCTCCAGAGGCCCGCGGCGATCGAGCAGCTCGCCGTGCTCGGCCGGCAGATCGGCGCGGAGGTGCACCTGCCCGAGAAGCCCGCCGGGCGGGACGACTACTCCGGCACCGACCCCGTCGCCGTCTGCGCCGCCGGCGTCGCCAAGGCGAAGGCGAAAAGCATTCCCGTCGTGATCCTCGACACGGCGGGTCGGCTCGCGATCGACGAGCCGCTCATGAAGGAGCTCGCGAAGATCGACCGGTCGGTCGGCCCCGATCAGGTGTTCCTCGTGGTCGACGCGATGACCGGCCAGGACGCCGTGAGGAGCGCGAAGGCGTTCAACGAGGCGCTCGAACTCGACGGCGTGATCATGACGAAGCTCGACGGCGACGCCCGCGGCGGTGCGGCGCTCTCCGTGAAGAGCGTCACCGGCGTGCCGATCAAGTTCATCGGCACCGGCGAAGCGGTCGAGGCGATCGAGGAATTCCACCCGGAGCGGATGGCCGGCAGGATCCTCGGCATGGGCGACGTGCTCACGCTCGTCGAGGAGGCGCAGCGGAAGTTCGACCAGGACGAGATGCGGCGGCAGGAGGAGCGGCTCAAGGCCGGCGAGTTCACGCTCGAGGATTTCCGAAAGATGCTCGCCCAGACCCGCCGGCTCGGGCCGCTCGGCAAGGTGATGGGGATGATTCCGGGGATGGGCGGCATGAAAGAGATGCTCGGCGACGCCGACCTCGAGAAGGACATGAACCGTCTCTTCGGCATCATCGATTCCATGACGCCCGAGGAGCGGCGGAATCCTTCGAAGGTGATCGACCAGTCCCGCCGCCGGAGGATCGCCACGGGGGCCGGCGTGGAACTCCACGAGGTGGGCGACCTCGTGAAACAGTTCGACGGCATGGCGGCGATGATGAAGGGGATGGCGGGCCTCGGCATGGCCGACCGCATGCGGCAGGTGCAGCGGATGCAGGCGGAGCTTGCGAACCCGGCCGCCCGGCTCGCGCGGCCCAAGGGCGACACCGGCAAGCGGCTCACCGCCGATGAGCGGCGGAAGCTCAAGAAGCAGCGGGAGAAGGAGGCCCGCCGCCGCAAGCGGAGCGGGAAGTGAGCCGCGGCGTTTCAGGATCGATAGGGAACACGGACCCGCGGGTCGTTCGGATCGAAGTGCTTTGCGTTTCGGGTGACGAGAATGCAGCCTTCCCGATCAGCCGTCGCCAGGACGACCGCATCCGGGAGCTTCATCCGCAGCAGCCGACGCAGTTCCACCACCCTCCGGGCTACTACCGGGAGCATCAAGTAGTTGAGATTGTTCTGCGGGCAACTCGCCCTGCTGACTTTCCCCGAAGCCAGAGGGGAGGGCGGGGAGGGGGGGTGGAGGTGTGGAGCGAAGCGGCGGGGAGGCAGTCAG
>DHLZ01000005.1:4398-14269 GCA_002405515.1 Planctomycetaceae bacterium UBA4655 | reverse complement strand
GCGGCGGCGCCGCCGCAGGCCCACAGCAGCCGCTCGCCGAGCCATTGCAGCGAAGATGGTGCGGCGACGGCCGGCGCGGCCACCGCCGCGGCCACCTGCCGACGCAGGTCCGCGGACGGTGCGGCCGGCGCGAGCGCGGCCAGCATGGCTTCGATTGCATCGTCTTCGTCAGTCGGTCGCTTCACGGCAGGCCTCCGGAATCTGCAGGGCAAGCGCGGCGCGGGCGGAACGAAACCGCGCCGTCACGGTGTTGATGTTCGCATCGAGGGTGCGGGCGATGTCGGCGAAGGTCAGGCCGCCCCAGATCCGCAGCGTGACCACCTCCCGCTGCTCGATCGGCAGGCCCGCGAGGGCCGCCTGCACGGCGGCGGCACGCTCCTCGTCGGCGACGGTGTCGGTGTCCCACCACGACGTCGTCCGGTCGCCCGCCGCGTGCGTGTCGCGGCGCTCCCGGCGGGTGCGGGCCCTGAGCAGGTCGAGGGCGGCCGAGCGGACGGCGGCGAACAGCAGCGGCACGTCCGCGGCGGCGGGCCGCGGTCGATTCCGCCAGAACTTCACGAATCCGATCTGCACGGCGTCCTCCGCATCGGCCCGCTCCGGCAGCCACTGCCGCGCGAACAGCAGCAGCCGCGCCGCATGGGCGTCGTACCACTCCTGCCAGTCGGGAACGGCGGCTGTCATGTCGGCGAGCTTTCCGAAGATACAACGCCGCCGGCCGGGCGATTCGTGAACGACGGCGAATTTTGCGGGAAAAACCCCCGTTCCCCCGCCACTCCTGCCGCCGGGCCCGTCTGCACGGCATCGCCGGGAAGGGCTTGGGCCCGCGGCCATGGTCGCGGGCACGGCGGCGATCACAGCGGCCACCACCCGAACAGGCATGGCCGCAACGCCTTTGACGGAGCATCTATACTTCTGTATATTCTCCTTGTCATGTCCACCGCCGAACATCGACGCCTGACGCCGGCAGAATACCTCGCCATCGAGGCCGCGAGCGAGATTCGACACGAATTCCACGACGGCGAGATGTTTGCCATGAGCGGCGGCTCGTACTGGCACAACCTCGTGAAGGACAATTTCGCGCGTTCGTTGGGCAACCGCCTCGCCGCCCGAGGGTGCACCGTGGTCACGAGCGATCAGCGGGTGAAGGTGGATGCCACGGGGCTCTACACCTATCCAGACGTGGTCGTCTTCTGCGGCAAGCCCACGTTCGAGGACGACATCCACTATTCGGCCACGAATCCCCTTCTGCTCGCAGAGGTCCTCTCCGACTCGACGGAGAAATACGACCGCGGCGTCAAGTTTGGGCATTACCGCCAGTTGCCGAGCGTGGAGGAATATGTGGTTTTGGCCCAGGACCGCGTGTCGATCGAACGGTATCGGCGGCAACGTCCCGGGCAAGCCCAGATAAGTGGGCCCGGCAGGCCCGAATCATGGATCCTCACGGCGGTTACCGACCCGGAGGGCACGATCGATTTCGAGTCGCTCGGGATTTCGGTGCCCGTCGCCGAGATCTATGCCGGGGTTGAGTTTTCCTCGCCGTCGCGACGACCGTAGACTTCTTTACCATGACACGCAAACACCGCCGCAACGCGTCCGAAAACGTCCGGCCGAGCGATCTCGAGGCGACCTACATCTGCGACTCCTGCGGGGAGGAGATCGTCGTTCCGGTCGATGTGTCCGCCGGGAGCCACCAGGATTACGTCGAGGACTGCCCGGTCTGCTGCAACCCGATGGTGCTCCATGTCGATATCGACGACGACGGCGGGGCCCACGTCGAAGGGGAGCACGAGTAACGATTGGCCGTTAGCTCTCGGCAGGCATCAGCTCTCGAATCGTCAGTCGCGAAGCCAACCGCGAAACGGCTCGTAAAGCCGCACGGAGAACAGCAGTTCGCCGGCCGGGGCGTCCGGCGTGGCGGCCGCGCCAAAGGCGGCAGGCAGCGCACGGTAGCCGACGTCGAGCGAGAGACGGTTGTTGAGCGCGTAGGTCGCGCCGCCGCCTGCCTGCCAGGTGAAGTCGCTTCTGCTTTCGCCCGTCGCTGAACGACCGCGTCCGGCCCCGACTCCGCCCCCCGCGTAGAGGCCCAGGTGATCGGTGATCGGAACATCCCGCCAGACATTTGCCATCGTAGACCAGCTTGTCGTGGACAGGTCGGTGGCAGAGGATTCGCCGCCCCCAGCCGACCTGGACCGTGTGCGGCCCTCGAACTCGAACCGCGTGGCCCCCTTCACGAGGCTTCCCGAGCGATCGACGGCGACGCCGATCGCCGCATCGCCGCCGACGGTCGGGCTCGCGAGGTCGCCGATCCATCCCTTGCCGCTCGGGCCCGCATCGCCGCCGAGCGACGAACCGACGATGCCGGTCGCATAGACCCGCCGGCCGGCCTCGCAGGTCGGGGCCGGCTCACCGGCCGTCGCAAGCGATCCTCCGGTGGCGAGGCCCAGAAGAACACGGGAGAGGAGCACCGTCGCCGGTCCTGCCGAGTGGCTCGCTGCCTCGGCCCATCCCGCCTGCGTCAGACTCCCTGTCGTCATGCCGTCCATGGCAGCCTCGTCTTTCGCACGACCAATTCCTACGGCGGCCCGGCAAGCCGTCCCGCGGACGAATCAGTCCGGCGGCTTGCCCTCGCGACACACTGCGGAATCTGCGGCCGACGCTGCGGGCTAAGAGCGGATCGTTCCGGCCGGTGAAGGAAGGTTGGGAGGCCCGTGAGCGAGGCGAATTTTTTCGAGTCCGCGGCGGACACTTTCGCCGGATTGCGGCCGACAATCCATCCGCGATCGTCCAGTCGCCGGAGTATGCTCCGCGGATGAAGACGCGATGGATGATCTACGGCGCGAACGGCTACACGGGCCAGCTCGTGGCCGAGGCCGCGCGACGGCAGGGGCTCGAGCCCCTTCTTGCCGGACGTCGCGCCTCCGCCGTCGAAGCGATCGCAAAGCGGACCGGTCTCGAAGCCCGCTCGTTTAACCTCGTGGACCCGGCGGCCGCCCGTGCGGCCCTCCGCGACATCGCAGTCGTGGCCAACTGTGCCGGGCCCTTCTCCGCCACGAGCGATCCGATGATCTCGGCCTGTCTCGCGGCCGGCGCCCACTACGTCGACATCACCGGCGAGGTGGAGGTCTTCGAGGCCGCGCGGGCCCGCGATGCGGAGGCCCGCGCCGCCGGCTGCGTCGTCTGCCCGGGCGTCGGCTTCGACGTCATCCCCACCGACTGCCTCGCGGCGGTGCTCAGGGAAACGCTGAGAGCCGCCACGCACCTCTCGCTCGGGTTCGACACCGACAGCCCCGTCTCCCGCGGCACGGCGAAGACCCTCGTCGAGGGGCTGCGGACGGGCTGCCTCGTGCGTCGCGACGGCAAGCTCGTCGCGGTGCCGCTCGGTTCGCTTACCCGCCGGATCGACTTCGGCAGGGGACGCCGCCACGCGGTCGTCATTCCCTGGGGCGACGTCTCGACGGCGTTCGCCACGACGGGCATCCCGAACATCGAGATCTACCTCGCCGTGCCGTGGGGTGCGGCATTCGGCATGCGGCTTGCGGAATCGCTGCGAGGGTGGCTCGCCGGCGACGGCTCGCAGGCGTGGCTCAAGCGGCGGATCGAACGGTCGGTGCAAGGCCCCGACGAACCGCGGCGCGCGGCGACACGGACATGGATCTGGGGCGAGGCCCGCGACGCACTCGGCCGCACGGTCACGGCCCGCGTCGAAACCGCGAACGCCTACGACGTCACCGTCGAGGGCGTGCTGCTGGCGGTGCGGCGGCTCCTCGCCGGCGCCGGCTTGGCCGGCTCCCTCACGCCGACGCAGCTGCTCGGCTCCCGCTGCATCGAGGCGATTCCCGGCAGCGGCCGGATCGTGGTCGAGGAATCCGCCAGCCGCTGAAAGCCGGCCGCGTTTCGGCTCGCGATTGGTGTACCCGCAGGCGGTGCACGTCGGTACCCTTCCGCGGCGATGCGACGCCTCCGGCAACGCCCCCGACCGCACGGTCCCGCTTCGACGAGTGCGCTCGTCGCGGCCTGGCTCTGCGCGTGCGTCGCCCTCCCGCAACTCGACCTGCGTGCGACGGCGTCCGGGGAAGCGGATTCCGCTGCCGCCGTCATCCGCGATCCGTTGCCGCCGCAGCCGCGGCTGGCCGCCCTGCCGCCGATCGATTTCAACCTCGAGCAGGATGCCTACGCGAGCGAGCCGGTGTCGGATGCCGACCCGCTCGCCGCGAAGCCCTCGCGGGGTCGGCGACCGGAATACGGAAGCTCCGCCCCCTTCTCCATCGGCGGCTTCTGGGCGCAGCCCACGAGAGTCTCCGGCCAAGACGCCACGCTCGGCATGAACGCCGAGTTCGCCCGGCTCGGCGTCCCGATCGGCATCCCCGCCGAGGGCAAGCCGCTCACGATCGGCATCGCCAAGCTCGGCCGACTGGAACTGGCGACCGACGCGATCCTTCCCGATTCCGGCGATCCGGTGCCCGATCAGCTCTGGCTCGTGGAGACGGGTTTCATGCACGTGCGTCCGCTCGATGGCGCGGTGCCCGGCGGCGGCACGCTCGGCGGCACCTTCCTCTTCGGCTCCGCGAGCGACCGCCCCTTCGCGGCCGGACGCGACCTCACGCTCATGGCGATCGCCTTCTACAACCGCCCCGCGGCGAACGCCCGCGACGAATGGAGCTTCAGCGTCTTCTATTCGCCGACGTCGCAGCTGCCCTACCCGCTGCCGGGAATCGCCTATGCGTGGCGGCCCGATCCATCGTTCGAGGCGAAGCTCGGCATCCCCGCGTCGGCCGAATGGCGGCCCGACGACGACTGGACGCTCTCATTCAACTGGTTTCCGCTCGTGAACGTGAACGCCACCGCCCGCCGCCGGCTCGGCGACCACACGGCGTTCGTCGCCTCCTACCGCACCGACACGCAGATCTATTTTCTGGCCGACCGGATCCGCAACACCGAGCAGTTCTACGTGTTCGACCAGCGGGCCGCCGCCGGCATCGAGCGGTCGCTCGGCGGCGGCTTCACGTTCGAGGTCGCGGCGTCGTACGTCTTCGACCGCACGCTCTTCCAGGGCACGAGCTTTTTCTCCGGCCGCACCGACGTCGTCAGCTTCGATCCGGGGCTCGGCCTGTCGGCGCAGCTGCTCTGGCGTCGCTGAAGGGTCTCACTCCCACGCCGACACGGGCACGCAGCTGCAGAAGAGGTTGCGGTCGCCGTGCACGTTGTCCACGCGGCCGACCGGGGGCCAGTATTTCCGGCGTTCGATCCCCGGCACGGGAAACGCCGCGACCTCCCGCGAATACGGGTGCGTCCAGGCCGTCGCGGCCACCGCCGCCGCCGTGTGGGGCGCGTGCTTGAGCGGGTTGTCGTCCTTCGGCCACTCTCCGCTCTCGACCCGCCGGATCTCCTCGCGGATCGCGATCATCGCCTCGATGAACCGGTCGAGCTCGTCGAGCGTCTCGCTCTCGGTCGGCTCCACCATGAGGGTGCCGGGCACGGGAAAGCTCAACGTCGGCGCGTGGAACCCGTAGTCGATGAGCCGCTTCGCCACGTCCTCCGCGGTGACCCCGCAGGTCTCCTTGAGCGGCCGCAGGTCGAGGATGCACTCGTGGGCGACCCGGCCATTGTCGCTCGAATAGAGCGTGGGATAGTGGTCGCGGAGCCTCGCGCTCACGTAGTTGGCCGCGAGGATCGCCGCCTCGGTCGCGCGGCGGAGCCCCTCCCCTCCCATCATCCGGCAATACATCCAGCTGATCGGGAGCACCGCCGCGTTGCCCAGCGGCGCCGCCGACACCGCGCCGACATCCCCCATCCGCACGCCGCCGGTGGCATGGCTCGGCAGGTGCGGGATGAGATCCTCGACCACGCAGACCGGCCCCACTCCCGGCCCGCCGCCGCCGTGCGGGATGCAGAAGGTCTTGTGGAGGTTCAAGTGGCTGACGTCGCCGCCGAACTCTCCCGGCGCCGCCGTGCCCACGAGCGCGTTCATGTTGGCCCCGTCCACGTAGACCCTGCCGCCGTGCCGGTGCACGATCTCGCAGAGCTTCTTGACGCCCGTCTCGAACACGCCGTGCGTGCTCGGATAGGTGATCATCACCGCCGCGAGACGGTCGGAATACTTCTCGCACTTCGCCTCGAGCTCCGCGAGATCGACGTTGCCGGCGGCGTCGCAGCCGGTGACCACGACCTCCATGCCCGCCATCTGGGCGCTCGCGGGATTCGTGCCGTGGGCCGAGGAAGGAATCAGGCAGACGTCGCGATGGCCCTCCCCGCGGGCCCGCTGCCAGGCCCGGATCACGAGCAGCCCGGCATACTCCCCCTGGCTTCCGGCGTTGGGCTGCAGGCTGATGCCGGCGTAGCCCGTCGCCTCCGAGAGCCACTGCGTGAGCTGCCGTGAGAGGATTGCGTAGCCCTCGAGCTGGTCGGCCGGGGCGAAGGGGTGCGGCCCGGCAAACTCCGGCCACGTGATCGGGATCATCTCGCTCGTGGCGTTGAGCTTCATCGTGCAGCTGCCGAGCGGGATCATACTGCGGTCGAGCGCGAGATCCCGGTCGGAGAGGCTGCGGATGTAGCGGAGCATGCCGGTCTCGCTCGCGTGCGTGTTGAAGACCGGATGGAGGAGGAAGTCGCTCGTCCGGCGAAGCTCCGCCGGGATCCTCGGCTCGATCGACCGGCTGCACGCGGCGAACTCCGGCACTGTGTTGTTCCCGAGGTTGTTGCCGTGCCCGGCCGCAAACACCTCCCAGAGCCGCACGACGTCGGCCCGCGTGGTCGTCTCGTCGAGCGAGATGGCGAGCGACGAGCCGTCGAGCGACCGCAGGTTCATGCCCCGGGCCACCGCCGCCGCGGCGATCGCGGCGGTGCGACCGCCCGTCGCGACCGCGAGCGTGTCGAAGAAGGCCCCATGCTTCACGGTGGCGCCCATCCGCGTGAGCCCCTCGGCGAGGATCGACGTGAGGGCCGCGACCCGCCGCGCGATCCGCGTGAGGCCCTCGGGCCCGTGGTAGACGGCATACATGCTCGCGACGACGGCGGGCAGCACCTGCGCCGTGCAGATGTTGGAGGTCGCCTTCTCGCGTCGGATGTGCTGCTCGCGGGTCTGGAGCGCGAGACGGTAGGCGGGCCGGCCGTGCGAATCGACGCTCACGCCCACGATCCTGCCCGGCATCGACCGCTTGAACTCGTCGCGGCAGGCGAAGAACGCGGCATGCGGCCCGCCGCAGCCCATCGGCATCCCGAACCGCTGCGTCGAGCCGACGACGATGTCGGCCCCCCACTCGCCCGGCGGCGTTAGCAGCGTGAGCGAAAGCAGGTCGGCCGCGACGCACAACAGCCCCTTGCGGGCATGAACCGATTCGGCGAGCGTGCGATGGTCCACGATCTCGCCGTCGGTCGCCGGGTACTGCACGATCCCCCCGAAGCAGTCGTGCGAGCAGACGAGCCGGCCCACGACGCCGGTCACGACCTCGATCCCGAGCGGCTCCGCCCGGGTTCGGAGCACCTCGAGCGACTGCGGATGGAGCCGCTCGTCGGCGAGGAAGACGTTGCTCTCGCTCTGCGAGGATCGCCGCGCGAGCGTCATCGCCTCGGCGCAGGCGGTCGCCTCGTCGAGCAGCGAAGCGTTGGCGATCGGCATGCCGGTGAGGTCGCAGACCATCGTCTGGAAGTTGAGGATCGCCTCCATCCGTCCCTGGGCGATCTCCGCCTGGTAGGGCGTGTAGGCGGTGTACCAGGCGGGGTTCTCGAGGATGTTTCGCAGGATGACGCCGGGCGTGTGGGTGCCGTGGTAGCCCTGGCCGATGAAGCTCTTGAAGACCCGGTTCTTCGACGCGATGCCCTCGAGCTCCGCAAGCGCCGCGGCCTCGGTGAGCGGCGGCGGAATCCGCATCGCGTTCTTCCGGGCGATGCTCGCCGGCACGATCCCCTCCACGAGCGACGTGCACGAGGCCTCGCCGATCGCGTCGAGCATCCGACGTTCGTCGTCGGGAGAGAGGCCGATGTGGCGGCCCTGAAACTCGGCGGGATTCTCGAGCCGCTCGAGTGGATCCTGATCGCGGGCGCCGGCGTTGCCGCGGGAGACCGGGGTGAGCGCGGGCGGGGCGGTGAGAAGCTCGGACATGGAAGGGCTCCAAAGACGTCGGCGGGCGGCCTTCCTGGCGGCCCGCGATCGATCCGGAAACCCTGTTGTCCTGGAACCTGAGAGATTCGCCGCGGGCCGCGCCCGCGGGTTGCCCCTTCGGTGGGCGGGGCCGGAAGCCCCGCCACTCTCCAACAGCGTCTGTCGTCAGTACTTTTGCCTGAGCGTTCGGCCTTCGGCGGTCTTTCGACTCTCTCCTGACTTTTTGAGTCTAGACTCCGCCGGGAAAACCGACAACTCCGCCGGACGCCCAAGGAATCACTCCATGCCCCTCGACTCTCTCGATGATTCTCCCGTCGAGCACGCCCCGGTGGAACTCGCGTTCAGCGAGATTGGTGCGGGCCCGCCGCTCGTGATCCTTCACGGGCTGTTTGGCAACAGGCGCAACTGGGCGACGATCGCCGCGGGCCTCGGCCGATCCCGCCGTGTCATCTCGGCCGACCTGCGAAACCACGCCGCGAGCCCTTGGAGCGAAGAGCACGACTACCCCTCCATGGCCGCCGACGTGGTGCGGCTCGTTCGCCGCGTCATCGGCGGCCCCACCGCTCTCCTCGGCCACAGCATGGGGGGCAAGGTGGCGATGGTGGCGGCGCTCGAGCATGCGGTCCTCGTGGACCGCCTCGTCGTCGTCGACATCGCACCGGCCCGATCCACCGCCACGTCGATCGAGGTGCTCCGTGCGATGCGGGCCGTGCCTCTGGCCGATTGCTCCCGCCGGTCCGACGTCGAGGCGGCGCTCGCGGCCGCGATCCCCGACCGCGGCCTCCGGGCGTTCCTCGTGCAGAACGTGGTCAGCGGCCCCGAGGGCCTCGCCTGGACGGTCAATCTCGAGTCGCTCGAGCGGCACTTCGACACGATCCTCGACTTTCCGGCGATGCCTCCCGGGAAGGTGTTCGACAAGCCGACGCTTTTCGTCGCCGGCGAGAAGTCGGACTACATCCAGGAGCGTCACCGCGGCGAGATCGCCCGGCTCTTTCCGGCCGCCACGATCGAGGTCATCGCGGGGGCCGGCCACTGGCCTCACGCCGAGGCGCCGATGCCGTTCCTCGAAACGGTGCGGAGATTCCTCGACGCCTGACCCTCGTGGGATCGGCTCATGGTTCGTCCCGGCCGGCCGGCGAACAGCCGCGACAAGGCTCTCGGGAACGCTGGGTTGGCCCCGGTCGATCCATCCGCCATGATGCCCTCTCGCGATGACTGAAAAGTTTCCATGGTCCGCCAAAGGCCGTTTCCCATGACCATCGCTTCCCACGTCGACCCCGCGTCGCTCATGCGGCCACGCCGCGCGATCCGCGGCATGTCGGCGATCCTACTCCCCTTCCTCCCCGACCGCTCGGTCGATTGGGATGCCTTCACCGCCCACGTCGCCCGCACGCATGCCGCCGGCATCGCCCCGGCCGTCAACATGGACACGGGCTACGTGCAGCTCATCGACGACGCCACGCGCCGGCGGGCCCTCGCGATCGCCCGCGAGACGGTCGGCCCCGGCGAGCTCGTGGCGGGCGCGTGCGTGGTGGACTCGGCCGGCGCAGCCTTCGACGAGGACGCGTACGGCCGTCAGCTCGACATGATCGCGGCGGCCGGCGGCATCCCGGTGATCTTTCCGTCGTTCGGCCTCACCGCCGGCGGCGACGCCGACTTCATCGCCCGCGTCCGCCGGCTCGCGGCCCGCGTCGAGCGTTTCATCGGCTTCGAGCTTTCGAAGGCGTTCGTGCCGAGCGGCCGCGTGCTCTCGCTCGAGGCCTACGGCGATCT
>DHLZ01000005.1:1264-4166 GCA_002405515.1 Planctomycetaceae bacterium UBA4655 | reverse complement strand
GTTTCACGTCTTCACCGGCAACGACCTCGCCATCGACATGGTCCGCTACGGCAGCGACTGGCTGCTCGGCCTCTCGACCGCCTGGCCCGAGGCCTTCGCCCGCCGCGACGCCTGGTGGGCCGCCGGCGACGCACGTTTCGACGAGCTCGACGACGCTCTCCAGGCTCTCGGCGACTTCGCCTTCCGCACGCCGGTGCCGGCCTACAAGCATTCGATGGCGCAGGCGCTCCGCCTCCGGGGCCTGCTCGCAAGCGACGAGCCGCATCCGCAGAGCCCGCGCCGCCCCGCGTCCGACCGGGAGATCATCGCCACGATTCTCGACCGCATCACCGCCGCGATGGAGGCCACGCCATGAGCACGACCTCCTATCCCAGAATCGCACGATTTCGCTCCGTCGCCGACCTGCGGGCCCACCTCGCCGCCCTCGCCGCACCGATCCCGCTCGACGACGAGCCGCTCTCCGCGGCCGCGGGCTCGCCGCTGGCGCTTCCGCTCGCGCTCGGCGGCCGCACGCTCGGCAACCGCTGGTGCATCCATCCTATGGAAGGCTGGGATGCCGGAGCCGACGGCCGGCCCACCGACATCCTCCTCCGCCGGTGGCGGCGGTTTGGCGAGAGCGGTGCCAAGCTGATCTGGGGTGGCGAGGCCGTGGCCGTCTTGGCCGAAGGAAGGGCGAATCCCAACCAGCTCTGCGGCCCAGCCTGCGGCCGTGCGGGGTTTTCGGCGCTCCTCGAGGCGGTCCGCGGCTGCCACCGTGAACGGCACGGCCGCGACGACGATCTCGTCGTCGCGATCCAGCTCACGCATTCGGGCCGGTTCAGCAAGCCCTCGGCCGCGGGTCGACAGCCGCGGATCGCATTTCACCATCCGCTGCTCGACGCGCGGCACGGCGTGCCGCCGCACGACGAGGCCTGCGTCGTGAGCGATGCCGACGTCGAGCGGCTCATCGAGGCGTACGTCGCCGCAGCAAGAGACGCCGAGGCGGCCGGCTTCGACATGGTCGACATCAAGGCCTGCCACGGCTACCTCGTGCACGAGTTTCTCTCGGCGCGGCGGCGGCCCGGGAAATGGGGGGGCGACTTCGACGGCCGCACGCGGCTGCTCCGCACGCTCATCGAGCGGGTCCGCGAGGCCTGCCCGCGGCTGTTGATCGGCGTTCGGCTCTCGCTCTTCGACACCGTTCCCTGGCACATGGTCGAGGGCCGCGGCGGGCCGTTCCCGTTCGCCGATTCGCTCCCCTACGACTGCGGCTTCGGCGTCGATGCCGACGATCCCGGCCGAATCGACCTTGCGGAGCCGATCGCGCTGTTGAAGCTCCTCCGCGACCTGGGCGTGGTGGCCGTCAACCTCACGGCAGGCAGCCCCTACACCGTGCCCCACATTTCGCGGCCGGCGGCGTTTCCGCCTTCCGACGGCTATCCGCCGCCGGAGGACCCGCTCGTGGGCTGCTGGCGGCAGATCGACGCGGCGCGGCAGGCGAAGGCCGCGGTTCCGGATCTCGTGATGGTGGGCACGGCCTACACCTATCTGCAGGAGTATCTCGTGCATGCCGCGCAAGGAGCGGTGCGGCAGGGCTGGATCGATGCGGTCGGCCTCGGCCGGATGGTGCTTTCGTACCCGGAACTGCCCGCCGATTCGCTCGCGGGCCGCACGCTCGTCCGCGGCGCGATCTGCCGCACGTTTTCCGACTGCACGACCGCCCCGCGAAACGGTCTCCGAAGCGGCTGCTACCCGCTCGATGCCTACTACAAGGCCCTCCCGGAGGCCGCCGAGATGAAGGCGATCAAGGCGCGGATGTCCGACGCCCCCTGATGCCGAAGGCCCTGGCCCCCCGGTCGGGGATCCTGCGCGGGCGGCTCACGGTCGCGCGATAGGGAACCCGGCGAGACCGTACTCATCGCCCCCCTGCGGCGGAACCGGGCTTTGCGGGTATCCTATGGCTCCTTCACGACAACGGCCATGAAATCATCGACGGGCATGACTCTCCGGCGTCTCTTCTCGACCACGCCGCACGACGCGACGCTCACCGACCTGCCCGCCCCCATCCTCGAAACGGTCTGACCGATGCTGCCGCTCGTCGTCATCGCCGTCGCGATCGCCGCCCTGGTGGTGCTCGTGGCGTGGACGAAGATGCATCCTTTCCTGGCCTTCATCATCGTGTCGGCCGGAGCGGCGGTGGCCCTCGGCATACCGCTGGCGGCCGTGCCGGGGGCGATCCGCAAGGGCATGGGCGACATCCTCGGGTCGCTGCTCGTCGTGATCGTGGCGGGGGCGATGCTCGGCAAGCTCGTCGTCGAGAGCGGCGCGGCCCAGCGGATCGCCGACACGCTCGTCGCCGCCTGCGGCGAAAAGCGGATGGCCTGGGCGATGGCCCTCACCGGGTTCATCATCGGGATTCCGCTCTTCTACGGCGTCGGCTTCGTGCTCCTCGTGCCGATCATCTTCGCGGTCGTCGAACGATACCGGCTGCCGCCGCTCGTCGTGGCCCTGCCGGCGCTTGCCGCGCTGAGCGTGGCCCACGGCCTCCTGCCGCCCCACCCGGCGCCGACGGCGCTCGTCGCGACGTTCCAGGCGGATGTCGGGCTGACCCTGTGCTACGGCCTGTTGATCGCGGTGCCGTCGCTCGTGATCGCGGGGCCGCTGTTCGCCCGGTTCCTCGCCGGGATTCCCGCCCGACCGCTCGCGGGCCTCACGACGGCAGCCCGCCCGGAGTCGGAGCTGCCCGGGGCCGCCGTGAGCATCATCACCGCCCTGCTCCCCGCCGCGCTTTTGCTGGTCACGGCCGTCGGCGGCGGCCTCGCGGAGCCCGGCTCCACGGCCGCGAACGTGATCGCGTTCGTGTCGGAGCCCGACGTGGTCATGCTCGCCGCGCTGGCTTTCGCCACGTGGACGCTCGGGCTGG
>DHLZ01000005.1:0-1059 GCA_002405515.1 Planctomycetaceae bacterium UBA4655 | reverse complement strand
ATCCTGCTCGTGATCGGCGGCTCGGGGGCCTTCAAGGAGGTGCTCGTGAAGAGCGGGGTCAACGGCCAGATCGGCTCGTTGCTCCAGGGACTGCCGCTCGATCCGCTCGTCACGGCCTGGCTCGTCACCGCCGTGATCCGGGCCTGCGTCGGATCGGCCACGGTCGCCGGCCTCACCGCGGCCGGCCTCGTCGAGCCGCTCATCGCGGACGGCGGGGCCGAACCAAACCTCATGGTGCTCGCGATCGGGGCCGGAAGCCTCGCCTTCTCCCACGTCAACGACGCCGGGTTCTGGCTGTTCAAGGAATATTTCAACGTCAGCCTCGCCGACACGGCCAAGAGCTGGACCGTCATGGAGACGATCGTGGCGGTCGTCGGCCTTGCCGGCGTGCTCGTGTTGTCGCTGTTCGTCTCGGCGTAGCCCGCGGCCCGCGAAGCAGCCAGCTCGAGATGTAGCCGGCGTATTTCCGTCGCACTCGAGCAGGCATCCGGGAATAGCTCCCGATCACCTTCCGGCAACCGGCCGCACCACAGCGGCATTTCATCCGCCACCACGAGCTGCGTTCCGTCATCTCGTAGTCCCACGTGATCTCCTCCCCCTTCGCGATGTCCCGCATCGCGACCACCCGAAACAGCCTCTTGATGCCGCAGTTCGGCTCGCAGGAGTGATTGAGGAGGCGGGCGACGCCGACGGAATCCCGCCACCGCGTCGGGCCGCATTGGACCGTGTGCTCCCGGAGTTCGTCGGTCCACGCATCGAACGAATCGTCGTAGAAGCGTCCGTCGAACTCGGCGACAACCTCCCCCTTGCGGATGTCCGCGATCGCGAACACGCCTTTGCCGTACTTGTTCGTCCGCCGCACACGCACTTTCGGGTTGTCCATGCTCGAACGCTACACGATCCCTCACCCTGGCGTAAAGGAGCGCGGCGACCGGCGATCGCCGCGTCGAACCGACCTCAACAGCACCCGCCGCCGTCCACCCCGCACTTCTCGGGCGCCAGGCAGGCGGTGTGCTTGGTGCCGAGGGAGAACAGCAGCCCGGCAGGCGTGACTTCCAC